>NZ_FOZO01000030.1:0-54629 GCF_900116055.1 Pseudomonas sp. NFACC42-2 | reverse complement strand
CAGCCTCATTTGCTGTCAAGTGATTATTTTCAGAAGCTTTCGAAGATTTCTTCAACAACTTCAACCACTTGCGCTTGCGATCTCTCGTCAGCGGGAGGCGAATTCTACAGCGTTACACGCTGCTGTCAACACCTCTTTTTCTCCGCTTTCGACCGAGAAGATCGAATCGTTAATAGTGTCAAACAACATGACGCCATCAACTCCTTCTGGGCTTCGATGAACTGAAGCAATCCGCTGCCTTATTCTGCATAACTCGTTGTTTACCAAGGAGTTTTACGTTTCGACTGCGCCGGAAGTGGGGCGAATTATAGACGTCCAGAATCTGCCGTCAACACTTAATTTGGTTTTTCTATCAAAGTGCCTGCCAACCTTCAAATCCCTCTATATAGAGAAGGTCTCGCTGTCGATTTGAGCAATATATTGCTCAAAGCCGAACGATTAAGCATCATAGCGGCCCCTGATTCTCGAATATGACCTCGGACGAACGCCCCAATGACCACCTCCCCCCGCAGCTTGGCCTCGGCATTGTTTCCTGTCGGCCTGCTGTTGATCGCCATGGCCTCCATCCAGTCCGGAGCCTCACTGGCCAAGAGCATGTTCCCGATTGTCGGCGCCCAGGGCACCACAACCCTGCGCCTGATCTTCGCCAGCGTAATCATGTTGCTCATCCTGCGACCATGGCGCGCCAGGCTGACCGCAAAATCCCTGCGCACCGTGGTCGTTTACGGCATGGCCTTGGGCGGCATGAATTTCCTCTTCTATATGTCCTTGCGCAGCGTTCCCTTGGGCATTGCCGTAGCCCTGGAATTCACCGGACCGCTCGCCGTCGCGATCTACGCGTCGCGCCGAGCGGTAGACTTCCTGTGGATAGCACTGGCGATCATCGGCCTGCTCCTGTTGATTCCCATGGGGGAAGCCAGCAGCGGAATCGACCTGGTCGGCGCGACCTATGCTTTGGGGGCGGGGGCTTGCTGGGCACTCTACATTCTGTTCGGACAGAAAGCAGGCAACGACAACGGCGTCCAGACCGCAGCCCTCGGCGTAATGATCGCTGCCCTGTTTGTCGCGCCCATCGGTATCGTCCATGCCGGCACCGCATTACTGACCCCGGCATTGATTCCGGTCGCCATCGGTGTCGCGATCCTGTCAACGGCACTTCCCTACACCCTGGAGATGGTAGCGCTGACACGCCTCCCCGCCCGCACCTTCGGAACACTGATGAGCATCGAGCCTGCTTTCGGTGCACTCTCAGGACTTTTCTTCCTGCAGGAGCACCTATCCCTACCGCAATGGCTGGCCATAAGTTGCATTATCATGGCCTCGGTAGGCGCGACACTCACGATGCGCAATGACTCCAAGCCGCTGGTTCCGGCGGATTGAATCATCAGTGAAAGTTGCTCTGGTATTTGCTGCGTATTTAGGCCATGTTTAAACTGCAAACGAATGTCATTCATGGAGTTTTTCGACAAGGACAGCGCGAACGCTACACTCGAGAGCGAGTAGAGCCGACTTCGAGCATTGTGAAGTGGCTATATAAGGATGGGAATGAAGCGAATTTTGATACTGTTAATGGTCGTGGCTATTGCTGGCTGTGCCGCGACTACCAAGACAGAAGTAAAACGCGGCAAAAAAGGGCTGCATATCAACTGTTCCGGCCTGTCTTCTTCCTGGGACCAGTGCTACACCAGTGCAACCAACTCTTGTGGCGCCAAGGGCTACCGGGTTATCGCCAAGTCCGGTGACAATTCCGAGGAGCCAGGGGACTACCCCTTCGGCCTAAACCCTGCCGGCTATACCAGCCGCAGCATGATCGTCATCTGCAAGTGATCTCCTCCGAGCAGTCACCAGCGACTGCTCATACACATGCCTGATACAACGCCGCCCCTTCGCGGCGCTGCAACTGAATTATTGCAGCTCCTGATTTTGCACCCGGTCAAATAGCCGTCGTGCGCACCTGCAACCACTCCAACGCAGCACCGCTGAGCAGCGGGCTCAGGCGTTCACGCACCTCGGCGTGGTACGCATTGAACCACTCGCGCTCTTCCACCGTGAGCAGCGACGCCTCCAGGCAACGGGTGTCGATCGGGCACAAGGTCAGGGTTTCAAACGAGAGGAACTCACCAAACTCGGTCTTGCCTGCCTCGCGGTTCAATACCAGGTTCTCGATACGCACGCCCCAACGTCCAGGGCGGTAGGTGCCCGGCTCGATGGAGGTGATCATCCCTGGCTGCATCGCGGTTTGCGGCGCAGTGGCGGCCTGGTAGGCGATCACTTGTGGGCCTTCATGCACATTGAGGAAATACCCTACGCCGTGCCCGGTACCGTGGCCGTAGTCCACGCCTTCGGCCCAGATCGGCGCACGGGCAATGGAATCCAGCAGCGGCGATAGAATCCCTTTGGGGAAATGCGCACGTGACAGTGCAATCACGCCCTTCAGCACACGGGTGCAGTCACGTTTCTGTTCGTCGCTCGGCGTACCGATAGGCACCATCCGCGTGATATCCGTAGTGCCGCCCAAATACTGGCCACCCGAGTCGATCAGCAGCAAGCCATCGCCTTCGATTACCGCATGCTCTTCTTCGGTGGCGTGGTAATGCGGCATGGCCCCATTGGCATTGAACGCTGCAATGGTATTGAAACTCAGCGACACATAATCGGGGCGACGGGTGCGCGCAGCCGTCAGGTGTTCATCGATGGTCAACTCAGTGATGCGTTCACGTCCGAGTGCACTGTCCAGCCAGGCGAAGAATTCGCACAGCGCCGCGCCGTCCTGTTCCATGGCTCGGCGGATGTGCTCCGCGTCCGCCAGGCTCTTGCGGGATTTGGCCAGCGTGGTGGGGTTCAACCCTTCGATCAGCTTGACGCCGGCATCCAGGTTTTCCAGCAGACCGGCAGTAACGCGGGCCGGGTCAACCTGCATGCTGGCGCCCGATGGCACCGCACGCAGTGCATCCGCCACGTCGCTGTAGTCGCGCAACGTCACACCATCCTGCGCAAGCACCGCACGCAGGTCAGCGTCGACTTTACTCAGCGCCACAAACAACGTGGCCTGTTGTTGATTGATCAACGCAAACGACACAAACACTGGGTTAAACGAAACATCGCCACCACGCAGGTTGAACAGCCAGGCGATGTCATCCAGGGTGGCGATGAAGTGCCAGTCGGCGCCCTTCTCTTTCAAACTCGCGCGCAGTGCGGCAAGTTTATCGCCACGGCTGACGGTCGCTTGCGGTGGCAGATGCTGATAGATCGGCTGGCTCGGCAAGCTCGGACGGTCTTTCCAAACCGCATCGAGTACGTCGATATCGGTCCGCAGGCGCGCGCCGCGCTCTGCCAGCCTGGCGCCCAAGGTGCGCGCCGACGCGACAGCCATCACCGCACCGTCCACCGCCACCACACCGCCTTCCGGCGTCTGCTCGGCCAGCCACTCCAGCGGCCCGGGCTGACCCGGTTGCAGCTTGACCAACTCAATGCCACTACCCTTGAGCTCCTTGGTCGCCTGTTCCCAGTAACGGCTATCGGCCCAGACACCGGCGAAATCCGCAGTGACAATCAGCGTGCCTACCGAGCCATGGAACCCCGACAACCATTGGCGCCCCTGCCAGTAACCCGGCAAATATTCGGACAAATGCGGATCAGCCGACGGCACCAGCAGGGCGTGAATGCCCTCGCGGCGCATCAGTTCGCGGGTATGCGCCAGGCGCTGGGGAACCGTTCCATGGGTCAAAGGCTGCGTACTCATTGTGTCTCCTGCTAACCACTAATAATTGTTATGTGAAAATCAGACGGCCCAGAACGCCGGTGCGCTGGCCAGTGCGGCCTTGATCAATTGCACGGCCTGGTCGATGTCCTGCTCGGTGGTAAACCGGCCCAGGCTCAAACGTATGGTGCGGCCGGCAGAACGTGCGTCAAGGCCCAACGCAAGCAGCACGTGGGAAGGCGCATTGCTGGCGGAGTTGCATGCCGAGGTCGCCGAAAAGGCGATGCCCGCACTCAACGCAGCAGCGTCGAATTCACCTTCGCTGAACGTAAGGCTGAGGGTGTGAGGAATGCGCTGCGCAGGGCTGCCATTGAGGCGCACGCCACCGACCGTATCCAACTGCTCCAGCAGGCGATGGCGCAAGGCCATGATGACGGCCTTCTCCTGCGCAAAAGACGCCGCCGCCAGAGCGAACGCCGCGCCCATGCCCGCAATCTGATGGGTAGCCAGGGTACCGGAGCGCAAGCCCCCCTCGTGGCCGCCACCATGAATCTGTGCCGACACTTTCTGTTGCGCCCGAGGGCCGACATACAGCGCGCCAATCCCCTTGGGGCCATACAGCTTGTGCGCGGAAAACGACATCAAATCCACCGGCCACTGCGCCAGGTCGATCGCCACCTTGCCCGCGCCCTGCGCCGCGTCGACATGCAACAACGCGCCATGCTCACGCACGCGCGCGCCGATGGCGGGGATGTCATTGAGGGTGCCCAGTTCGTTATTCACCAGCATCAGCGATACCAGAAAGGTGTCTTCACGCAATGCCTCGCTGACGGCCTCGGCGCTGATCAACCCGTCAGCGTCCGGCACCAGGTAAGTCACGGCCACACCGGCTTCCTGAAGCTGCCGCGCGGTGTCCAGCGTGGCCTTGTGTTCGATCTGGCTGGTGATGATATGCCCGCCCGCCACGCCACGCGCCTGGGCAACGCCCTTGATCGCGAGGTTGTTGGACTCAGTAGCACCGGAGGTCCAGACGATCTGTCCAGGTTGTGCGCCGACCAGCTCGGCCACCTGGCGACGCGCCTGTTCAACCGTTTGCCGGGCCGCCTGGCCGAACGCATGGGAACTGGACGCGGGGTTACCGAAATTGGCATTGAAGCCCAGACACTCGACCATCACCTGGATGACGCGTTCGTCCACCGGGGTGGTGGCGGCGTAGTCGAAATACAGCGGACGTTTATTCATGACAGTCAAGACTCGCAGAGCAGGTTCCCGAGAGCAGCGTCTCAGGGGCATCGGCCGGAACAGAGGTCGTCAGGTTTACCGGATCGAATGCCATTAAAGAAGGACAACTTTAAGTAAATGTGCGTAGGAACGCTCCTGAAATTCAGCTTAACAGGCTGAAGTCGTGCCATGGCAAACAAAAAGCCCGAGGTTCCTTCAAGGGAAGCCTCGGGCTTTTTTTTGCGCAGTGCCGACTCAACTGGGACGACCATGCAAAACCACGTTGCGCTCGGCGTTCATTTCGCCCTGGCGATCAAATCCGAAAGGCTTCTGTGGCTGGCCGGTCAGTGCGGCGCGCTGCTGTTGATATTCATCAAACGACAAACCCCGACGGCTCAGCGCTTCCAGGGCCAGTTGCTTGCTCTCTTCGGCCGTGTAGGGACGCAATTCCGGCGATGGATGGCTCGCACACCCGGCGAGTATGGCGCTGACAATCACTAAGCACACAGCAAGAAATCGGTTCATGGCGGTAGCCCTGGGAAGAAGGTTTCGAGTCAATGAACACAGGCTACTCCCGACCTCACAGAGTGAAAAATCACCGTCCGTGATAGTCGCTATCAACCGCCAACACACCCTCGATAGCCATCCCCCTTATATTTCCTTATGATCTATAAATATGGAAATACGTTCATTTACGGAATAAATACAACGTTCTATAAAGGACTTGCACTGCAACTGCACTGTTCGCCACGCAACTGTTTGCCAAGCAACAGCCATTCAACAAATCACCAGTCAGACAACAGCAGCATTTTTCAGCAGTGAACCTGCAACCCACGCCAATCAAGGCCTGCACCCGTTGGTACAGCTCTTGCTCAACAGGTTGCACTCCACCTGCTATGAACCACTGTTGATAAAGGAACTGTTCATGACCCGTCCCCTGAATGTCGTTGCCCTCTCCGGCGGAACCTGGCGCCCGTCCCGTACCCTCGTACTGACCCAAGCCGTACTGGCTGAACTGGCGACCTTGCTGCCGATCCAGACCACCCTGATCGAACTGGGCGACATTGCCCGGCCACTCGGTGGTGCGCTGTCACGGGATGAGTTGCCCGTCGAGGTCGAAGCCCAACTGGTGGCCATCGAACAGGCCGACCTGCTGATCGTCGCCGCACCGGTCTATCGCGGTTCCTACCCCGGCCTGCTCAAGCATCTGTTTGATCTGGTTGGCCTCAACGCCCTGATCGACACACCGGTATTACTCGCAGCCACCGGCGGCAGCGAGCGCCACGCGTTGGTTCTCGATCACCAACTGCGGCCGCTGTTCAGCTTCTTCCAGGCCCTGACCCTGCCGATCGGGGTGTACGCCACCGAGGCCGACTTCACCGATTACCAAATAACCAGTGAGCCCCTGAAGGGCCGTATACGCCTTGCGGCAGAACGCGCAGCACCGTTGTTTGCAGCGCACTCCCCCTCTCTGCTGAAAATCGCATAAGGATTGGTCATGGATGTTTTCTGGTTTCTGCCAACACATGGCGACGGTCATTACCTGGGCACCACCCAAGGTGCACGGCCGGTCACCCTCAATTATCTGAAGCAAGTCGCGCAGGCGGCTGACAGCCTGGGTTACCACGGCGTGCTGATTCCTACCGGCCGCTCGTGCGAAGACTCCTGGGTCATCGCCTCGGCGTTGGTGCCGCTGACCGAACGCCTGCGTTACCTGGTGGCGATTCGTCCAGGCATCATCTCGCCGACCGTTTCTGCGCGCATGGCGGCGACCCTGGATCGCCTGTCCAACGGTCGCCTGCTGATCAATGTGGTCACCGGCGGTGATCCCGACGAGAACCGCGGCGACGGCAGCTTCCTCGACCACAGCGAACGCTACGAAGTCTCCGACGAATTCCTGCAAATTTGGCGCCGCGTATTGCAGGGCGAATCAGTGGACTTCGAAGGTAAACATCTGCGAGTGCAGAACGCCAAGGCGCTTTACCCACCGGTGCAAAAGCCTTATCCACCGTTGTATTTCGGCGGTTCCTCGGATGCCGCCCACGACCTCGCCGCCGAACAGGTGGATGTGTACCTGACCTGGGGCGAACCGCCCGCCGCCGTCGCCGAAAAACTCGCAGATGTACGTGAGCGCGCAGCCCGCCACGGGCGTACGGTGAAGTTCGGCATTCGTCTGCACGTGATCGTGCGCGAGACCGAAGAGGACGCGTGGAAAGCCGCCGACAAACTGATCGAGCACATCAGCGACGAAACCATTGCCACCGCGCAAAAATCCTTCTCGCGCTTCGACTCCGAAGGCCAGCGCCGCATGGCCGCCCTGCATGACGGGCGCCGCGACAACCTGGAAATCGCCCCCAACCTGTGGGCCGGGGTCGGCCTGGTACGCGGCGGTGCCGGTACCGCGCTGGTGGGCAACCCCCGGCAAGTGGCCGAACGCATCAAGGAATACGCCGACCTGGGCATCGAAAGCTTCATCTTCTCCGGCTACCCGCACCTGGAAGAAGCCTATCGCTTTGCCGAGCTGGTGTTCCCGCTGCTGCCGGAACCCTATGCCAGCCTGGCCGGACGCGGCATCACCAACCTCACTGGCCCGTTCGGCGAAATGATTGCCAACGATGTTCTGCCAGCCAAGGCCTGATCGGCGCAGCGGCGGGAGCGGCATTGGTCGTTCCCGCTTATAAAGAGGAAACCCCGTGACAGCCAAACCCCATAGCGTCCTGCCATCACCGTTGCAGACCGCCAGACTGCTGGCCGCCGAATTCGCCCTCACTGCCGTCGAGCGCGACGAGCGCGGTGGCACCCCCAAGACCGAACGTGACGCCCTGCGCCAAAGCGGCCTGCTGGCCCTGAGCATTCCCACCCAATACGGCGGCCTCGGCGCCCCCTGGAGTGACACCCTGGCCATCGTGCGCGAGTTCGCCAAGGTCGACAGCTCCATTGCCCACGTCTTCGGCTTCCACCACCTGATGCTCGCCACCGTGCGCCTGTTCTCGCGGCCGGACCAATGGCAACCCTGGTTCGAACAGACCGCGCGCAAAAACTGGTTCTGGGGTAACGCCCTCAACCCATTGGACACACGCACCGTGGTCAAGGACTTCGGCGGCTGGCGCGAGTTCTCCGGCAAGAAGAGCTTCTGCTCCGGCGCCAGCGACTCGGAAATGCTGATTGCCTCGGCGGTGGATGAAAGCGCCGGCGGCAAGCTGCTGATCGCCGCCATTCCCAGCGGGCGCAGCGGCATCACCCTGCACAACGACTGGAACAATATCGGCCAGCGCCAGACCGACAGCGGCAGCGCCAGCTTCGAACGGGTGCGCGTCGAGGAGTCGGAATTGCTGCTCGACCCGGGCCCGCTGAGCACGCCTTTTGCCTGCCTGCGCCCGCTGATCGCCCAGTTGACCTTCACCCATATGTTCCTCGGCATCGCCGAAGGTGCCTTCGAAGAAGCGCGCAACTACACGCTCACCGAGACCCGTTCCTGGCACAAGTCCTCAACCGAAGACGTGCGCCAGGACCCTTACGTGCTGCATCACTACGGCGAATTCTGGGTGGCCCTGGAGGGTGTGCGCCTGTTGGTGGAACGCGCTGCCGAGCTGCTCGACCAGGCATGGGCAAAAGGCCCCAACCTCAGCGAAAACGAACGCGGTCAACTGGCGATTGCCATTGCGACCGCCAAGGTCGCCGCCACCCGCCAAGGCCTGGACCTGTGCAGCCGCCTGTTTGAAGTCACCGGCGCGCGCTCCACCCACGCATCCCTGCGCCTGGATCGTCATTGGCGCAACCTGCGCACGCAAACCCTGCACGACCCGGTGGATTACAAGCTCCACGAACTGGGGGACTGGGCGTTGAACCAATCCCTGCCGATTCCGACGTTCTACTCATAAAAAGAGGTGCCCATGCAGCTTCTAACCTTACCGCCCTCGCCCGCCCTTGCGACGTCGATCCGCGCCACGGCCCAGGTCTTCGAAGACCCGAAATCCAAGGCGCTGCTCGACCACATCCAGCAAGTGGCACCCAGCGAAGCCAGCGTGCTGATCATCGGCGAGACCGGCACCGGTAAAGAGCTGGTGGCGCGCCACATCCACAACCTCAGCGCGCGGCGCAACCGGCCGTTCGTGGCGGTGAACTGCGGGGCGTTCTCCGAATCCCTGGTGGAAGCCGAGTTGTTCGGCCATGAAAAAGGCGCGTTTACCGGCGCCCTCAGCGCCAAGGCCGGCTGGTTCGAAGAGGCCGATGGTGGCACCTTGTTCCTCGATGAAATCGGCGATTTGCCGATGCCCATCCAGGTCAAGCTGCTGCGCGTCCTACAGGAGCGCGAAGTGGTGCGCCTGGGCTCGCGCAAGAGCATTCCGATCGATGTGCGGGTACTGGCTGCGACCAACGTGCAACTGGAAAAGGCCATCAACGCCGGGCATTTCCGCGAAGACCTCTACTACCGCCTCGACGTCGTCAGCCTCGAGCTCAGCCCGCTGCGCGAGCGCCCCGGCGATATCCTGCCGCTGACCCGGCATTTTATCGAAGCCTACAGCCAACGCCTGGGCTACGGCCCGATCACCATCAGCCGCGAGGCCGAACACAAGCTGAAGAGCTACAGCTGGCCGGGCAATATCCGCGAGCTGGAAAACGTGATTCACCACACCCTGCTGATCTGCCGTAACGGCGTGATCGAACGCGACGACCTGCGCCTGTCGAACATGCGTATCGAGCGCCAGGACGACAGTCAGCACGGCATCGACAACAGCGCCGAGGCCTTGCTGGAGCGCGCGTTTCAAAAGCTCTTCGAAGAACAGGCCGGTGCCCTGCACGAAAAGGTCGAAGACGCGCTATTGCGCGCCGCCTACCGCTTCAGCCATTACAACCAGGTGCACACCGCCAACTTGCTGGGCCTGAGCCGCAACGTCACGCGCACGCGCCTGATCAAGATCGGCGAGTTGGCGGTGAACAAGCGCCGGCCGGGGGAAAACGTGCAGGGCGAGCGCATGCTGCACCTATCCATTTAGCCGGCAGTGCAACGCGTTGTCATGGCTGCGCTCGAAACTGCGCAGTACCTGGAACGAACCAAAGGTCACGGCCGTGGCCTGGTGGGCGCGAATCAGCGTCCAGAAATCTTCCTCGCCGTGCTCAAAGCATTGGAACGCCGCTTCGCCGTCCTCGCGGGAGCGCCATTGCAGGTAATTGAGCACCCGCCGCCCGTCTTCGCTGACCTGCACGCTCGCGTTGATAAAGCCGCCATGGCCCTGGGCCAGGCGTTCACTTTGGGTGGACAAGGCCGCCACCAGCGCCACTTGTTGCTGGGGCACGATGTGAAACTCGATCAGTTGAGTGAAACTGCGATTCTTCTCTGATACCGGCATGAATACTCCCCTTTCTCTGTAGGCATAATCTTGTGATTCGATACCACGCAGGGTAAAACCTCTAGTTAAGTCAAGGTCAAGCGCTTAATTGGAGTGTTCATGGTTACCAAAGAGCTCACCGTCGGCCAACTGGCAGCCCGCAGCGGTGTGGCTGTTACGGCCCTGCACTTCTACGAAACCAAGGGGCTGATCAAGAGTCATCGCAATGCCGGCAATCAACGACGCTATCCCCGGGATGTACTGCGCCGGGTGGTGGTGATCAAGATCGCCCAGCGCCTGGGAATTCCACTGGCAACGATTGGCGAGGCGTTGCAGACGTTGCCGGAAGGACGCACGCCCAACGCTCAGGATTGGGAGCGGTTGTCCGCGCGGTGGCGGGAAGACCTCGATGAGCGCATCCATAAGCTGATGCTGCTGCGGGACAAACTCACCGGTTGTATTGGGTGTGGATGCTTGTCGCTGGATGCATGCCCGTTGCGCAACCCGGATGACCAGCTCGGTGGGCGCGGGCCGGGGGCGCAATTGCTGGAGCCCGGCTCCCCCCCTCGTCGGGGCCCTCGGAGCCCTTGATGGGCGTGGCCTATAGTGAAGAGGCCGTGCCTCCACAACCACAATCAAGGAGAACGAAATGAGCGTTAAACCCATTCCCGAGGGTTATCACAGTGTCACGCCCTATATGGGCATCGACAAAGCCTCAGAGGCTATCGAGTTTTACAAAAAGGCCTTCGGCGCCACCCAGATCATGCGCCTGGACATGCCCGATGGCAGGGTCGGCCATGCCGAACTGCGCATTGGTGACTCAGCGATCATGCTGGGCACGCCCTGCGATCAGATGTCCCTGAGCAATCCGACTGAAAGCACCAGTGTCGCCTTACATCTGTACGTGAACGACGTAGACGCACAGTTCAAACAAGCCGTCGCAGCGGGCGCCAGCGTGGTGTCCGAACCAGAGGACCGATTCTATGGCGACCGTTCGGGCAGCGTGAAGGATCCATACGGTCACCTTTGGTACCTCGCCACCCGCAAGGAAGACCTCAGCGAAGAACAGATCCGTCAGCGCGCCATGGAAATGTTCAAGCAAGGCTGAGCACCGGGGCCGGTTCGCCGGCTCCTACCCCACTTCATGAATACCCCCACGCCGTAAAAACCCGCTGGATATGAACCTGAAACATTTTCTTTCATATCCACCTTGGGGATTTCTCATTCTCATCCGTCTTAACTTAGATACAGCCTGTCGCGTCAGCAAAAGCTACGACTGGCCTTTTCCGGGCCTCCCTCGCCCTCCCCTGATCAAGACCCTCTTTCACATGTCGAAGAAGTCACGCTCAAAACTCTGGTTTCTCGTCCATAGCTGGCTGGCCTTGCCCATCTGGTTCTTTGTACTGATTGTCTGCGTCACCGGCACCCTGGCGGTGGTCAGCCAGGAAATCGTGTGGCTGGCCAACCCGGACATCCGTGCGAGCAAGCCGTCGGATGATGCCGAGCCGCTGAGCTACGACCAGGTGATCAGCGCCATCAAGCGGGCCGAACCCCAGGTCATCGTGCAGTCTCTCAGTCGTCCGGATGAATCGCACTTTGCCCTGAGTGTCGACCTCAGCTACCCGGACGGGCGCTCGGTAGAGGTCTACGTCAACCCGTACACCGGGGCGATCCAAGGCATCAGCCCGTCGTTCAACTTCCGTCAGTTCACCCGCGCCCTGCACGGCTGGTGGCTGGTGCCGTTTACCAATGGCTTCAGCTGGGGCTGGTACCTGGTGTCGCTGCTCGGCTTGCCGTTGCTGGCCTCACTGGTCACCGGCCTGGTGGTGTACAAGCGCTTCTGGAAAGGCTTTTTCAAGCCGACCCTGCGTATCCGCCACGGCGCGCGGATTTTCTGGGGCGACTTCCACCGCCTGAGCGGTATCTGGTCGATCTGGTTTATTGCGGTGATTTCCATCACTGGCACTTGGTTCCTGATCCAGGCAATCCTGGGTGACAACCAGATCTCTATCTCCAGCGAGCCCATCGTCCCGGTGATCGCCCGCGAAAAAGTCCCAACCTCAGCCCCCGGCGTGCCTGCGCCGATGATTCCCGTGGATGAGGCGATCGCGATCGCCACCCAACGTATCCCGGGGCTGGAGGCGAGCTTCGTGAGCCTGCCGCTCAATGCCTACAGCCACCTGCAAATCGGCGGGCGCGGCTGGTACCCGCTGATGTTCCAGACCGCTCAGATCAACCCATATGACGGTGAAATCGCCTCGTCGCACCTGCTGTCCGACCGCACCAAGCTGGAGTTCGTTACCGAATCCATGCGCCCCCTGCACACCGGCGACTTCGGTGGCATCTGGATCAAGCTGATCTGGGCGTTCTTCGGCCTGGTGCTGAGCATGATGGTCTTGAGCGGCCTGTTGATCTGGACCAAGCGCACGGCCCTGGCCACCCTCAACGCTCTCAAGCGCGAAGCCAAGACGCAACGTGCGCCGGCCCCCATTCCGGCCATGCAGGCTGAAACCTCGGAGGCCAACCCATGAGCAAGTCCGCCAACACTACCCCGCCTTCGCCGCTGCGGGCCTTTTGGCTGAAATGGCGTTTCCACATCAATGTCCTGCTGTTGCTGGTACCGCTGGGCTTCATGCCCAAGTACTTCGCCGATGCCGCGCTGTTTCGCGGCGACACCGGCATCGGCGAGCGGGTGGCCGGCGACGTACAGGTCGGCCCCTGGAGCCTCACGCTGGCCGAATTCCGCAACGAAGGCCCACGCCCCGACCCGGCCGGCCCGATGAAGTTCTTCAACGCCGCCCTCTGCGCCACCTGCGCCGACCAGGTCAAGGCCACCTACCTGCGCATCGGCAAGCCGCGCAGCCTGCGCGCCGCCGGGGTGATCTTCTTCGGCACCCCGTACCGCATGGGTGCCGGCCTGCCCGTACCGGAACGTACCCCCGTCGATGCCGAACTGTGGGTCACCATGGAAGGCTGGGACGGCACCATGCACCAGGGTTCCATCCCGCTGAGCCAGGCCTCGCCTGCCACCATTGCCTGGCTGAACAAGCAAGGAGTCAAACCATGATGTTCAAGCGCCTGTCCCGCGCCGCGCTGTTGCTGTGTGCCGGTTTCAGTACCACCGTCCTTGCCCACAACCCGATGTGCGAATGCAAGGAAATCCCCGGCGAGCAGATCCAGTGCAAAGGCGGTTTCTCCGACGGCAGCGGTGCCCCCGGCGTGACCCTGGATGTGATCGGCTATGACGAAACCATCCTGGTGCCCGGCAAGCTCGGCCAGGACTCCACCCTGACCTTCAAGAAGCCGTCCGCCGAGTTCTACGTGCTGTTTGATGCCGGCCCCGGTCACGTGGTGGAAATCGACCAAGCGGATATCCAGCCTCAATGAGTACGACACAGGTTGTTCGCCCCGCCGGTGCCGGCCACGAAACCCTCTACGTACTGCTGCTGTGCCTGATCATCCTCGCGGTGGCCGGTACGGTGGTGGCGCTGCACGGTGAAACCCAGGCAGTCGCGGCGCTGCCCAGCCATCAGCTGGATGCCCGCCGCGACCTGAGCGCCGCCGAACAAGGCATCTACGCCGACCTGCGGGTCACACTGGATGAAATCCACTTGCTGCAGCAGGAGCAAAGCGCCCTGCCCACCCCCGAGCAACTGGCCGAAGAAGGCTTCGCGCCGTTCGCCCAGGACGCCAGTTCGGTCAGCCGCGGCGACCATCGCTGGCAGTTGTTGGCGAATTCGGCCTACTTGGGACTGAGCCAGACCCCGACCACCAGCGGTTCACTGCTGATGCGCGTACAGGGCAGCGAGCCGGATATCTGGCTCAACCGCAGCACACACCTGGCCGCCCCCTCCGACCTCACTGACCAGGCGCTGATCGCAGCCGGCTGGCAGCAGGTGGTCGCGCAATTCGATGCGGGCGTCACCCGCCAGCACCGTCACTGAACGAGAAGACCGATTGCCCATGTCTATTTCATCGCCCCTGTTGCGCGTGTTTCTGGTTGGCCTGTTCAGCCTGATACTCGCTCCCCTCGCGAATGCCGAAGCGGCTAAACGCCTGCGTATCGGCATCACCCTGCACCCTTATTACAGCTACGTGGCCAATATCGTCGGCGACAAGGCCGAAGTGGTGCCACTGATCCCGGCCGGCTTCAACCCCCACGCCTACGAGCCACGCGCCGAAGACATCAAACGCATCGGCACCCTGGATGTGATCGTGCTCAACGGCGTCGGCCATGACGATTTCGCCGACCGCATGATCGCCACCAGCGAGCGCCCGGACATCCCGGTGATCGAAGCCAACGCCAACGTGCCGCTGCTGGCGGCCACCGGCAACGCCGCACGCGGTGCCGGCAAGGTGGTCAACCCGCACACCTTCCTGTCGATCAGTGCATCGATTGCCCAGGTCAACAACATCGCCCGCGAGCTGGGCAAGCTCGACCCGGACAACGCCAAGACCTACACCCAGAACGCCCGTGCCTACGGCAAACGCCTGCGGCAGATGCGCGCCGATGCCCTGGCCAAGTTGACCGGCGCCCCCAATCCGGACCTGCGCGTCGCCACCGTGCACGCGGCCTACGATTACCTGCTGCGCGAGTTCGGCCTGGAAGTCACGGCCGTGGTCGAACCCGCCCACGGGATCGAGCCGAGCCCCAGCCAGTTGAAGAAGACCATCGACGAACTGCGCGCCCTGGACGTGAAGGTGATCTTCTCGGAGATGGATTTCCCGTCCACTTACGTCGATACCATCCAGCGTGAATCCGGGGTCAAGCTGTACCCGCTGTCGCATATTTCCTACGGCGAATACAGCGCTGAAAAATACGAAGTGGAAATGACCGGCAACCTCAACACCGTGGTACGGGCGATTCAGGAGTCCGGGGCATGACCGCAGCGCAGCAACTTAAGGTCGCGAGCGTCGGCCCGACCCTCGACTTCGACCAGGTGTCCCTGACCCTGGGCCGCACCGTGATCCTCGACGGCGTGAGCTTCCAGGTGCAGCCGGGCAGCATCCATGCGCTGGTGGGCCCGAATGGCGGCGGCAAAAGCTCGCTGATCAAGACCCTGCTGGGGCAGACACCGCACCAGGGGCAACTGAGCCTGCAATGGCCGGGCACACCCGGCACCATCGGTTATGTGCCCCAGGCGCTGGAGTTCGACCGGGGCCTGCCGATGACGGTCGACGATTTCATGGCTGCCATGTGCCAGCGGCGCCCGGCATTCCTGGGTTTGTCCAAACATTACGCCGCCGCGATTGGCGAGGCGCTGGAACGGGTCGGCATGCAGGACAAGCGCAAGCGGCGCATGGGCGCGCTGTCCGGCGGTGAGCGCCAGCGGGTGTTGTTGGCCCAGGGATTGATCCCGGCGCCACAGTTGCTGGTACTGGATGAACCGATGTCGGCCCTCGATGAAGCGGGCATCCAGGTGTTCGAACGCCTGCTCAATGACTGGCGCCTGGCCGGCATCACCGTGCTGTGGATCGAGCACGACCTGGAAGCCGTGGGCCGCCTGGCCGACCGCGTCACCGGCCTGAACCGCCGCCTGCTGTTCGACGCCACGCCGAAAGAGGCGCTGACCCCGGAGCGCCTGCTGACCCTGTTCTCTACCCATCCGCGGAGCCCGGCGCCATGAGTTATGAAGCGTTTCGCCTGATGGTCCAGGGTTGGGCCTCGTCCGGTTACCTGCCGGAGGCACTGGCCTATGGTTTTGTGGTCAACGCCCTGCTCGCCGGCCTGCTGATCGGCCCGGTGCTGGGCGGGCTGGGCACGCTGGTGGTGGTCAAGCGCTTTGCGTTTTTCTCCGAAGCGGTCGGCCATGCCGCACTGACCGGCGTGGCCGTGGGCATCCTGCTGGGTGAGCCCTACACCGGGCCCTATGGCAGCCTGTTCGGTTACTGCCTGTTGTTCGGCATCCTGCTCAACTACCTGCGCAACCGTACGGGCCTGGCACCGGACACCTTGATCGGCGTGTTCCTGTCGGTGTCCCTGGCGCTGGGCGCCAGCCTGCTGCTGATCCTGGCGGGCAAGATCAACGTGCATATCCTCGAGAACGTGCTGTTCGGTTCGGTATTGACGGTCAACGGTAACGACCTGCTGGTACTCGCGGTTGTCGGTTCGCTGGTGATGGCCCTGGCGCTGCCGCTGTACAACCGCATCATGCTCGCCAGCTTCAACCCGCAATTGGCGGCGGTGCGTGGTGTGGCGGTGAAGACCCTGGACTACCTGTTCGTGATCCTGGTGACGCTGATCACCGTGGCGGCAGTCAAGGTCATCGGCGCCATCCTGGTGGGCGCACTGCTGGTGATCCCGGCTGCGGCGGCACGCCTGCTGAGCCAGTCGCTCAAAGGCTTCTTCTGGATCTCGGTGGTGATCGCCACCGTCAGCACCCTGTGCGGGATCCTGTTGCCGATCATCTTCGACCTGCCCATCCCCTCCGGTGCCGCGATCATCCTGATGGCCGGTATCGCTTTCGCCCTTGCCGCCGTCGCGCGGGGCACCGTGCCCAGCCTTAAAGGGAACCTTGGATAATGCGCTCCGTTCTTCAACCTCTGGCCCTGGCCATCGCTTGCCTGATCACCACGCCGCTGATGGCGGCCGACGTGGGCAAACCTGCTGCTCACGCGGCCAAACCGGTCAAAGTCCTGGCCTCGCTGCCGATCACCTATGGCCTGGCACAGGTGCTGCTCAAGGGCACCGACGTGCAGCTCGAGCGCGCGGCTCCGGCCAACCTGCCGGGCTCGCGGCAGGTGTCGTACTTCACCGGCCGTGGCGCGCCGGCACTGAACAGCCTGGCCCAGGACGCCGACGCCGCCATTGGCGTGCGCTCGCTGTGGGCCGATGACCCGCTCTACCCCGTGGCACGGCGCAGCAATATCCGCATCGTCGAAATCGATGCGGCACGCCCGGTGGATGGCGGCCTGCCGGGCATCGCCGTGCAACCCGGCGTCGCCGATGGCTTGAACAGCCAGCCGTGGCAATCGAGCAACAACCTGGGGCGCATGGCCGATGTCCTGGCCGCCGACCTGAGCCGCCTGGCACCGGACGCCAAGGCGAAGATCGACGCCAACCTGGCCGCCCTCAAGCAACGCCTGCTCAAGCTCAGCGCCGACAGCGAGGCGCGACTGGCCAAGGCGGACAACCTGAGCGTGGTCAGTTTGAGCGATCACTTTGCCTATCTGATCAGCAGTTTGAATCTCGAACTGCTCAGCACCGATGCCCGGCCCGACGCCGATTGGACACCTGAGGCGTTACAGAAGCTCAGTGCCGAGCTGAAGGACAACGACGTGGCCGTGGTGCTGCATCATCGCCAGCCGAGTGAGGCAGTGAAAGCCGCCATCACGGCAGGCGGTTCAACGCTGCTGGTGTTGAACGTCGACGGCGCGGACCCGGTATCGGAGCTGGAGAGCAATGTGGACCAGGTGATCAAGGCACTCACGCCGGATAGCTGAGTGACAGAGCCTTTGTGGGTTAAACCACATCGACGCCGACATGAATCGCATCATGCCGCCAGAATTCCAGGTCGCAGTCGATCAAGCGCTGGTGCTGGTCATAATTGACCCGGGCGATCCGCAAGCCCGGGCTGCCCACCGACACGCGCAATGCCGCCGCAGCTTCCACCGGCAATGAGGTCGGCACGATCTCGAAGCGCACCCGCCCGTAGTGCAAGTCGTACTTGCGCGCATACAACTCGGTCATCGACTGATTCAGGTCGCACTCGAGAATCCCCGGGAAATACTGCGGGTTCAGGTAGTGCTCCACATACAACACCAGCCGCCCGTCAATCCGCCGTCCCCGGCAGATCTGGATCACGCTGGACAACGCCGGCAGCTGCAACCACGCACACACCGCGGCCGAGGCCGGCTGCAGCCGCGCACTGATCACTTCGGTGGATGCCACCCGCCCCTGGTCGTTGACCATCGCGTGAAAGTGGCTGCGCTGCATCAGGTTGTAGGCCAGCCGAGGCGGCGAGACAAACCAGCCACGACGCTCCTCGCGATAAATCTGCCCTTGGGCCTCCAGTTGTAACAAGGCTTCCCGCACCGTAATTCGAGTGGTACCAAACAACTCGCTGAGCTTGCGCTCGGCAGGCAGCTTGCTTGCGGGCGGCAACAGGCCGTGGTCGATCTGCTCTTGCAGCGCCAGGCCAATGGATGTCACCGCCTTGATTGCCTCATCACGCATCAACGTTACCTATCTGGACTAGACCAGCACTGTTCAGGTGCACAAACCGCTGCATAAATGGGCTTGCACGACTGCCTGCCAGCCTAGGCACTCCTGATGACCGACAGATGACAGTCCCTGTCCCGTCCCTGCACCACACCCTGCAATACATCGGCCAAGTCCAGTCTCTGCGGGCATTTGAGCATGGTCTACGCTAAGTCTGCGCCGAGCGACATCAAGGCTTTAAAAACGACATCGACATGAAACTGTCATCCATCGCGTCTAGATTGGCTCAGGTATTGCTCTGACCTAGACCAACAACACCGTAGAAAACACCGCCGCGTTGAAAACGCCCAAAGGAGCTTCGGATGAAACAGCTTTTCCTGGCATCACTGTTAGGCTCGACCATTGCCATGTGCACCGCCGCCATGGCCGCTGATACCGATCTAAAAACCTTGGAAGCCGCCGCGAAAGCGGAAGGTGCCGTCAACAGCGTCGGCATGCCCGATGACTGGGCCAACTGGAAAGGCACCTGGGAAGACCTGGCCAAGACCTACGGCCTCAAGCACATCGACACCGACATGAGTTCGGCCCAGGAAATTGCCAAGTTCAAGGCCGAAAAAGACAACGCCAGCGCCGACATCGGCGACGTAGGCGCCGCCTTCGGCCCGATCGCGGTGAAGCAGGAAGTGACCCAGCCGTACAAGCCGTCCAACTGGGCTTCGGTGCCGGATTGGGCGAAAGACAAGGACGGTCACTGGGCCCTGGCCTACACCGGCACCATCGCGTTCATCGTCAACAAGAAGCTGCTGCACGGTTCCGAAGTCCCTACCAGTTGGGCCGACCTGCAAACCGGCAAATACAAAGTCTCGGTGGGTGACGTAAGCACTGCGGCCCAGGCCTCCAACGCCGTACTCGCCGCCGCCATCGCCAATAAAGGCGATGAAAAGAACATTGCCCCCGGCCTGCAATTCTTCACCAAGATCGCCCAGCAAGGTCGCCTCGGCCTGTCCAACCCGACCATCGCCACCATGGAAAAAGGTGAAGTCGAAGTGGGTATCGTCTGGGACTTCAACGGCCTGAGCTACAAAGCCAAGATGGCCAACCCGGATGACTACGTGGTGCTGATCCCATCGGACGGTTCGGTGAAATCCGGCTACACCACCATCATCAACAAATACGCCAAGCACCCGAACGCCGCCAAGCTGACCCGCGAATACATCTTCAGCGACGCCGGCCAACTCAACCTGGCGCGTGGCAACGCACGTCCGATCCGTGCCGAAACCGACCTGAAACTGCCGGCCGACATCGCCAAGAACCTGATCCCGGGCGAGCAGTACACCAAGGCCAACCCGCAGCCGATCAAGGATGCCGATGCCTGGGAAGCGACTTCCAAGAAACTGCCGCAACTGTGGAACGAGCAGGTCATCGTAGAGATGAAGTAAGGGTTTATCCCACATTGGAGCTCCAGTGGAGATCCAATGTGGGAGGGGGCTTGCCCCCGATGACGGTGGATCAGCTAACAAATTCGTTGAATGACACACCGCTATCGGGGGCAAGCCCCCTCCCACATTTTTGACCCCGTTCCTCCAGAGGAATTGAGCCAAGTCAATCATTGCGGAGCGTCGCCCCCCCATGAAGCACCCCGTCATCCTTGTCGTGCTCGACGGCCTGAACTTCGAGGTTGCCCGGCACGCCATGGGGCACTTGCAGGCCTATGTCGGCGCAGGACGCGCAGCCCTCTACAAGCTGGAATGTGAACTGCCCGCACTGTCCCGCCCGCTGTACGAATGCATCCTTACCGGTGTGCCACCGATCCACAGCGGTATCGTGCACAACAACGTCTCGCGCCTGTCCAACCAGCGCAGCATTTTCCATTACGCCACCGACGCAGGTCTTACCACGGCAGCGGCGGCTTACCATTGGGTCAGCGAGTTGTATAACCGCACGCCCTTTCTCGCCGCACGGGATCGTCATACCGACGACAAGACGCTGGCGATCCAGCACGGGCATTTCTACTGGAATGACCACTACCCGGATTCCCACCTGTTCGCCGACGCCGACAGCCTGCGGCTCAAGCACGCGCCGGACTTTATGGTGGTGCACCCGATGAACATCGACGACGCCGGCCACAAGCACGGCCTCGACACGCCGCAGTACCGCAACAGCGCACGTTCGGCCGACATCATCCTGGCCGACTACCTGCAAGCCTGGCTGGATGCCGGTTACCAGGTGCTGGTGACCGCCGACCACGGCATGAACAACGACCGCTCCCACAACGGCCTTCTGCCGGAAGAACGGGAAGTGCCGCTGTTCGTGCTCGGCGATGCCTTCAGCCTGGACACCCACGCCGCACCGAAACAGACCGAGCTGTGCGGCACGGTCTGCGAACTGCTGGGCGTACCCCACGACAAACCTGTGTGCCGGGAGTTACTGAAGTGAGTTCAATATCCCGCGGCAAATGGCTGGCCCTCCTGTGCCTGGTGCCTTTCGCACTGTTCTTTATCGTGTTCGAAATCGCCCCGCTGGTGTGGGTGCTGATCAATAGCCTGCAGACCGAAGACACCGGCTGGGGGCTGGACAACTTCACGCGCATCTTCAGTTCGAAGTTCTACCTGCAGGCCATCCAGTTCAGCCTGGAGATCAGCTTCTACTCGAGCATCTTCGGCATCATCATTGCCACGCTGGGCAGTTATTCCCTGCGCCGGGTGGATTCGCCGCTGCGCAACTTCGTCACCGCCTTCGCCAACATGACCAGCAACTTTGCCGGCGTGCCCCTGGCCTTCGCGTTCATCATCCTGCTGGGGTTCAACGGCAGCATCACCATCATGCTCAAGCAGGCCGGGATCATTCAGGACTTCAACCTGTACTCCAAGACCGGCCTGATCATCCTCTACACCTACTTCCAGATCCCCCTCGGCGTGCTGCTGCTCTACCCGGCCTTTGACGCCCTGCGCGAAGACTGGCGCGAGTCCGCTGCGTTACTGGGCGCCAATGGCTGGCAGTTCTGGCGGCACATCGGCCTGCCGGTGCTCACGCCGGCGCTGCTGGGCACGTTCGTAATCCTGCTGGCCAATGCCCTGGGTGCCTACGCGACGGTCTACGCCTTGACCACCGGGAACTTCAACGTGCTGCCGATTCGTATCGCCGGCCTCGTGTCGGGGGATGTATCCCTCGATCCAAACATGGCCAGCGCCCTGGCCGTGGTGCTGGTGGCACTGATGACCGTGGTCACCGTGGTCCATCAACTGCTGCTCAAGAGGAGCTACCATGTCTCGCGCTGAAGCCGGCCCGGCCTCCCTCTACCACCGCGTGGTGGTATACCTGTTGTTCGCGATCCTGGTGCTGCCGCTGATCGGCACCTTCGTCTACTCCATTGCCAGCAGTTGGTCGGCGACCGTCCTGCCCGCCGGTTTTACCGTGAAATGGTACGTGCAACTGTGGAGCGACCCACGCTTCCTGATGGCCTTCGGGCAATCCTTGCTGGTGTGCGTGGGCGCGTTGATCCTGTCGGTGGTGTTGATTCTGCCGCTGTTGTTCGTGGTGCATTACCACTTTCCCAGGCTCGACGCCTTGATGAACATCCTGATCCTGCTGCCCTTCGCGGTACCGCCGGTGGTCTCGTCGGTGGGCCTGCTGCAACTGTACGGTTCCGGGCCGTTGGCGATGGTGGGCACGCCGTGGATCCTGATCGGCTGCTACTTCACCGTGGCGCTGCCGTTCATGTACCGGGCGATCACCAACAACCTGCAAGCCATCAACCTGCGCGACCTGATGGACGCCTCGCAACTGCTCGGCGCCAGCACCTGGCAGGCCGCGCTCTTCGTGGTGCTGCCCAACCTGCGCAAAGGCCTGATGGTGGCGCTGCTGCTGTCGTTCTCGTTCCTGTTCGGTGAGTTCGTGTTCGCCAATATCCTCGTGGGCACCCGTTACGAAACCCTGCAGGTGTACCTGAACAACATGCGCAACAGCAGCGGCCACTTCACCAGCGCCGTCGTGATTTCCTATTTCTTCTTTGTGCTGGTGCTGACCTGGGCCGCCAATATCTTGAACAAGGACAAAAGCCAATGAGCTTCGTCAGCGTCCAACATCTGCAAAAAGGCTACGCCGGCACCCCGGTGTTCAGTGATATCAACTGCGAAATCGCCAAGGGTGAGTTCGTCACCCTGCTCGGCCCATCCGGTTGCGGCAAGTCCACCCTGCTGCGCTGCATCGCCGGCCTGACCGCGGTGGACAGTGGGAAAATCCTGCTGGACGGCCAGGACATCGTTCCGTTGAGCCCACAGAAACGCAACATCGGCATGGTGTTCCAGAGCTATGCGCTGTTCCCCAACATGACCGTGGAACAGAACGTCGCCTTCGGCCTGCGCATGCAAAAGGTCAACGCCGATGACAGCCACAAGCGCGTGCAGGAAGTACTGCAACTGGTGGAACTCAAGGACCTGGCCGGCCGCTACCCGCACCAGATGTCCGGCGGCCAATGCCAACGTGTGGCCCTGGCCCGCTCCCTGGTCACCCGCCCACGCCTTTTGCTGCTGGATGAGCCGCTGTCGGCGCTGGATGCACGGATTCGCAAGCACCTGCGCGAACAGATCCGCCAGATCCAGCGCGAACTGGGGTTGACCACGATCTTCGTGACCCATGACCAGGAAGAAGCCCTGACCATGTCGGACCGCATCTTCCTGATGAACCAGGGCAAGATCGTGCAAAGCGGCGATGCGGAGACCCTCTACACCGCACCGGTGGATGTATTCGCTGCCGGTTTCATCGGCAACTACAACCTGCTGGACGCCGACAAGGCCAGCCAACTGCTGCAACGCCCGATCAGCGGGCGCATCGCGATTCGCCCGGAGGCCATCGAACTGAGCCGCAACGGCGAACTCGACGCGCTGGTGCGCAGCCACAGCCTGCTGGGCAACGTGATTCGCTACCGCATCGAAGCCCGTGGCGTGGAATTGGTGGTGGACGTGCTCAACCGCTCGGCGGACGATCTGCACCCGGACGGCCAGCGCCTGGCACTTTCCATCGACCCCAGTGCGCTGTGTGAAGTAGCCTGAGCAGCAGTGAATCTTGAGAGAGCGTAACGGATGGCATTGGTAATTTTTGATTTGGACGACACCCTGATCCATGGCGACTGCGCCACCCTCTGGAGCGAACAGATGGGCCGCCTGGGCTGGGTCGACCCGGCGTCGTTCATGGGCAGGAACAACGAGTTGATGGACGCCTACAGCCGAGGCGAGCTGGCCATGGAAGACTTCATGGACTTCAGCCTGGAACCGATGATCGGCCGCACCCCGGAGGAAATCGAGCATTTGGTGGAGCCATGGGTCGAGGATGTGATTGAACCGCTGATCTACAGCGACGCCACCAGGACCATCGCCCGCCATCGGGCGAATGGCGATCGAATCCTGGTGATCTCCGCCTCGGGGACCCACCTGGTGAAACCGATTGCGGCGCGTATCGGCATTGATGAGGTGCTGGGGATTGAACTGGAAGTGAGTCATGGCGTGTACAGCGGCCGTACCGTGGGGGTACTGACCTACCGCGAAGGCAAGATCACGCGCTTGCTGGAATGGCTGGAGCAGGAAGGTGAGACATTGGCTGGCGCGTACTTCTATTCGGATTCACGCAATGATTTGCCGCTGTTGCTGAAGGTGGATCACCCGCAGGTGGTGAACCCGGACCCGGTATTACGCACCCACGCCGAAAAATCCGGCTGGCCAATCCACCACTGGGTCTGACACCGCCTATCCCGACTTGAAATCCAATCAAATGTGGGAGGGGCAAGTCGAAGCGTCGCACCGCCCCTCCCACATCGACCCTATTCCAATCAGGGATCAGGTCAGGCTTTCGTCAATCACCAACACCAGCTTCCCGGCAATCCGGTTAGTCGCCAGCTCCGCAAACGCCGCCTCGGCATCCTTGATCGGGAACGTCCTGGCCAATTGCGGGCTCAGGCGCCCTTCGGCAAACAACGGCCATACATGCTGGCTCAGGTCGCTGAACAGGTCGGCCTTGAACTGATCGTCACGGCTGCGCAGGGTCGAACCCAGCAGTTGCACACGCTTAGCCAGCACCTGGGCCAGGTCCAGTTGCGCCTCGCGGCCGCCCATCAACCCGATCAACACCCAGCGACCGTCCAGCGCCAGCAGCTTGAGGTCCAGCGCGGCGTAGTTGCCGCCGACCGGATCGAGGATCACATCGAATGGCCCGAAATCCCGCAGCCCTTCGATACCGTCAGTGCGTACTACGCCGCCCTGGGCGCCCAGGTCTTCACAGTAGGCCAGGCGCTGCGCCGAGCCGACGCTGACCCAGCACGGGCTGCCAAATGCCTTGCACAGCTGGATGGCTGCCGAGCCCACGCCACTGGCGCCGGCGTGCAGCAACACTTTCTCACCGGGCTTGAGGCCCGCCAGTTGGAACAGATTGAGCCACGCGGTGCTGTACACCTCCGGCAGCGCCGCCGCTTCGACCAGCGACAGACCTTCCGGTACCGGCAGCACATGACGTGCATCCACCACCACTTCTTCGGCCATGCCGCCACCGGCCAGCAGTGCACAGACGCGATCGCCCACCTGCCAGGACGAACCCGGGCCCACTTCGCTGATCACCCCGGAACACTCCAGGCCCAGCACAGCACTGGCGCCAGGCGGTGGCGGATAGAGCCCTGCACGCTGCAATAAATCGGCGCGATTAAGGCCCGCAGCCGCCACGCGAATGCGAACTTGGCCTACATCACATGTAGGACTGGGTTCGTCCAACCACTCCACATGACCTTCAACGCCTTGCAATGCTTTCACAGTGCCTCCATAGTGAGTCTGGACTGAGCCCGTAGCAGTAGCGCCGGGCTTTTTGCATTATGCGACCGGCCCCTATGGAACCGGCAACTTCAAAGACGGCCTAATATGCGTTATCAATTGCCCCCGCGTCGAATCAGCATGAAGCATCTGTTCCCCAGCACCGCCCTCGCTCTTTTCATTGGTATCGGCTTCGCGTCGATGTCGACCAATACGCTCGCAGCCAACAGCTGGGACAACCTTCAGCCGGACCGCGATGAGGTGATTGCCAGCCTTAACGTCGTCGAGTTGCTCAAGCGTCATCACTACAGCAAGCCGCCGCTGGACGACGCGCGCTCGGTGATCATCTACGACAGCTATCTCAAGCTGCTGGACCCGTCGCGCAGCTACTTCCTGGCCAGCGATATCGCTGAGTTCGACAAGTGGAAGACGCAGTTCGACGACTTCCTCAAGAGCGGCGACCTGCAGCCCGGCTTCACCATCTACAAGCGCTACCTGGATCGCGTGAAAGCGCGTCTGGACTTCGCCCTGGGTGAGTTGGACAAGGGTGTCGACAAGCTCGACTTCACCCAGAAGGAAACCCTTCTGGTGGACCGCAAGGACGCGCCTTGGCTGACCAGTACCGCCGCCCTCGACGACCTGTGGCGCAAACGCGTCAAGGACGAAGTGCTGCGCCTGAAGATCGCCGGCAAAGAGCCCAAGGCCATCCAGGAACTGTTGACCAAGCGCTACAAGAATCAACTGGCGCGTCTGGACCAGACCCGCGCAGAAGACATCTTCCAGGCCTACATCAACACCTTCGCGATGTCCTACGATCCGCACACCAATTATCTGTCTCCAGATAACGCGGAAAATTTCGATATCAACATGAGTCTGTCCCTGGAAGGCATCGGTGCCGTCCTGCAAAGCGACAATGACCAGGTGAAAATCGTGCGTCTGGTGCCGGCCGGTCCGGCAGACAAGACCAAGCAGGTGGCGCCTGCCGACAAGATCATCGGTGTGGCCCAGGCCGACAAAGAGATGGTCGATGTGGTCGGCTGGCGCCTGGACGAAGTGGTCAAGCTGATCCGTGGGCCGAAAGGCAGCGTGGTGCGCCTGGAAGTGATTCCGCACACCAATGCACCGAACGACCAGACCAGCAAGATCGTGTCCATCACCCGTGAAGCGGTGAAGCTCGAAGACCAGGCCGTGCAGAAGAAAGTCCTCAACCTCAAGCAGGATGGCAAGGACTACAAGCTGGGCGTGATTGAAATCCCGGCCTTCTACCTGGACTTCAAGGCCTTCCGTGCCGGTGACCCGGACTATAAGTCCACCACCCGCGACGTGAAGAAAATCCTTACCGAGCTGCAGAAGGAAAAAGTCGACGGCGTGGTCATCGACCTGCGCAACAACGGCGGCGGTTCCCTGCAGGAAGCCACCGAGCTGACCAGCCTGTTTATCGACAAGGGCCCGACCGTGTTGGTACGCAACGCTGACGGCCGTGTCGACGTGCTCGAAGACGAAAACCCGGGTGCCTTCTACAAAGGCCCGATGGCGTTGCTGGTCAACCGTCTGTCGGCTTCGGCTTCGGAGATTTTCGCCGGCGCCATGCAGGACTACCACCGCGCGTTGATCATCGGCGGCCAGACCTTCGGCAAAGGCACCGTGCAGACCATCCAGCCGCTGAACCATGGCGAGCTCAAGCTGACGCTGGCCAAGTTCTACCGGGTTTCCGGGCAGAGCACCCAGCATCAGGGCGTACTGCCGGACATCGATTTCCCGTCGATCATCGACACCAAGGAAATCGGCGAAAGCGCCCTGCCGGAAGCCATGCCGTGGGACACCATCCGTCCTGCGATCAAGCCGGCCTCGGACCCGTTCAAGCCGTTCCTCGCGCAGTTGAAGGCTGACCACGATACCCGCTCCGCCAAGGATGCCGAGTTTGTGTTCATCCGCGACAAGCTGGCCCTGGCCAAGAAGTTGATGGAAGAAAAAACCGTCAGCCTCAATGAAGTGGACCGTCGTGCACAGCACTCCGACATCGAAAACAAGCAACTCGCCCTGGAAAACATCCGCCGCAAGGCCAAGGGCGAAGAACCCCTCAAGGAGCTGAAGAAAGAAGACGAGGATGCGCTGCCGACCGAAGCGGATAAAACCAAGCCGGAAGACGACGCTTACCTGGCCGAGAGCGGCCGGATCCTGCTGGACTACCTGAAAATCACCAAACAGGTGGCCAAGCAGTAAATGATGGCGATTTAATGTGATCGCTCCCTGGAGTGTCATCATATAGACATCATTCTGTCGTGAAATGAAGGACCGTCGGCGTAACGCCCGCGGTCCTTTTTTTTCGATCGAGATCGCCATGACCATGACCGAACAGCTGAGTGCATTGGGCTCTATCCTGGCTCAAGGCAGTTTGCACAGCCTGTTCCAGCCCATTATCTGCCTGTCGGAACGGCGCATCCTTGGCTACGAAGCCCTCAGCCGCGGCCCGTCGAACAGCCCGTTGCACTCCCCTATCGCCCTGTTCTCGGTGGCGCGCCACGCCGGACGCCTCAGCGAACTGGAAATGGCCTGCCGCGAAAGCGCATGCCGCCGCTTCAGCGAGCAAAAGCTGCCGGGCAAGCTGTTCCTGAATGTCTCGCCGGAATCCTTGATGGAGACCGCTCATCAACCGGGCCGCACCCTGCAATTGCTGCGCGACTTCGGCATCCCGCCAAGCCAGGTGGTGATCGAACTCACCGAACAGACCCCCACCGACGATTTCGACCTGCTGCAAACCGCCCTGCACCATTACCGCAACATGGGCTTTTCGATTGCCCTGGATGACTTGGGTGCCGGCTATTCCAGCCTGCGCTTGTGGTCGGAGCTGCGCCCGGATTACGTGAAGATCGACCGGCACTTTATCGACGGTATCCATCAGGATGCGCTCAAGCGTGAGTTTGTCGGCTCTATCCTGCAGATCGCCAGGGCCTCACGGGCCCAGGTAATCGCCGAGGGCATCGAATTGCCGGAAGAGCTGGCGGTATTGACCGAGATGGGCGTCGACCTGGTCCAGGGTTACCTGCTCTGCCGTCCACAGGAGCAGCCGCCACAGGAAGCGCGCCAGATGCTGCCCAAGCCGGACCAGGCCAATGTGGCCCTCAGCGAAGAAGCCGGCGACCTCAGCGCCCTGCTCAGCGAACAACCGGCGGTCGATCAGGACACCGCCACCGCCCAGGTGTTGGAGGCGTTCCGCCGCCAGGCCAACCTTAACTCCCTGGCGGTGCTGGATGGACGCGGCCACCCGGTGGGGATCGTGCACCGGCATTCACTCTCCGATGCGCTGCTCAAGCCGTTTGCCACCGACCTGTTTGCGCGCAAGCCCATCAGCCGGCTGATGAGTACGGATTTTCTGGCGGTGGAGTTGAGCCAGTCGCTGCAACAGGTCAGCCGCCTGCTGACCAGCCGCGCACGGCAACGTATCGAAGAAGATTTCATCATCACCCTCAATGGCGACTACCTCGGGCTAGGCCGGGTGATCGATGTACTCAAGCTGATCACCGAATTGAAAATCCAGCAGGCGCGCTATGCCAACCCGCTGACCCTGCTGCCCGGCAACGTGCCGATCCAGCAGTGTCTGACGCGACTGTTGCAGCAACAGCGGGAATCGGTGATCTGCTACGTGGATATCGACAGCTTCAAGCCGTTCAACGACATCTACGGCTACGGACGTGGGGATGAGGTGTTGCTGTGCCTGGCGCAGTGCCTGAACGACCGGGTCGACCCCAGCCGCGACTTTGTCGGGCATATCGGTGGCGATGACTTTCTGCTGGTATTGGGGCCACAGGATTGGCGCAAGCGGCTCAACCAGCTGCTGGACGATTTCCATACCCAGTGCCGGCGCTTCTACCGCGCCGAGCACCTCGACGCCGGCTGCTTCGTGGCACTGAACCGCCAGGGCGTACGCCAGGAGTTTGCGTTGCTGTCACTGTCGATCGGGGTGGTGCATTTGTATCCACAGGCCTGTGGACAACTCGATGCCAGCCAGTTGGCGGAACTGGCCTCGCAGGCCAAGCACCATGCCAAGGATATGACCGGCTACAGTATCCACGTGATCGACAGCATGGACATGTTGCCCCAGGCACTTTAAGCCTCGGCAGACTCCGGATACTCGTATTCGAACACCCGCACCACTTCCGAGGCATGCCAGGAGGCGGCGGCCACACCATCGGACGGCCCGCTGAAACGCCCCAGCCGCTCCACACATTCAAAGAACCCGGTACGCGGCAGGCGACTGGCGCCCTGGCTGATCACCAGGGAGCTGCGCAACGGTTGCTCGGCCTTGGCGTCCAGCGCCGCCAGGTGCTCCAGGGCAGCGGCCAGGGTTTGCATCGCCGGCGTCGGAAACTGCAGGCGCTCCAACAGTGCCCGGTAGGTCAGCAGATGGCGCTGGCGGCGCGCCTGGTCCAGTTCGTTAAGTAACCCATCCCAATGTTGACGACTGATACGTAGGCTCAAGATTCATCCCTCCAACCTGCAACGCCTAATTCCCAGGCCAGGCTGCGGCGGATTGCGGCATCCGGCTGACGTTCACCACTTTCGATCAATCCTAGATACGAGGGGCTGATGCCCACGGTGCGGGCCAACGCTTCAATCGCCAGGCCCTTGGCTTCACGCAAGCCGCGCAGGTCTGCGAGCGGGCGCAAATCCTGGTCAGGTGTGGCGTGTGCAGTAAGAGAAGGCGTCGGTGAAGGCTGTTGCTGACCGGCGGCTTTTAGCAGCGCCTGGTACTGATCCCATGGCAACACCGCGTACTCGGGTTCGCCATTGCGTGAAATTATCTGAATATCCATGACCGCCCCGTAGGATAACTGCACTTACTGAGTAAGCTCTTTCCTTAGGAGTGTAATCCTAACAGCCACAAAGGTCGCAGGGGGATAGCCACGTCATCCGTTTTTTTGCGGGTTTTCCTTGGCCAGCAAGGCCGGGGTGGCAGGCAAACGCTCAACCACCGCGAGTTTTTCCGGGCGCTGTGCGTCACGCCAGGCGCGAAACGCGCTCAGCTCACCTTCCAGGGTCTTCATGACCCACGCCAGTACGGCGATGTCGTCGAGCATGCCGAACATGGGGATAAAGTCCGGGATCGCATCAATCGGGCTGAGGAAATACATCAACCCCGCCACCACAGAGATCAGCGCCTTTGGGCTGATGGCCCGGTACTCGCCACGCCAGTAGGCCAGGCACAGGGATTGAAGCAACTTGAGATCATCCTTGAGCTTACCCAGGCGGTTGCCCTGGCTGGAGCCTTTGGCGGCGACAGCAAACAGCAGGGTCGGCAAACGTCCACGGCCCAGCAAGCGTGCAGCCATGGGCAGGAAACGGGTGAAATTGAAGGGTGGTTTCATCTGTCACTCCAGTTCCATCAAACAGAAAGGTTATCCACACAAATTGTGGATAACCTTGTGAACAGAGCCTGTTTTACCGGCTGAAAGCCACGTTCTACAAGGCTTCCAGTCAGATCGGGCGTTTTTTGCGCACATCAAAAAAACCCAAGAATTCATTGACTTGGCGCAGATGTGCCGATACCCGTACTCGAGTCTTATATCAGACTGTTACAGCGTACGGGCGTTCGATCGGATGTCTACAGGTACTGATTTTTGAAACCCCGAAAACGACAACGCCCCGTCAAGACGGGGCGTTGTGTGTTCAGGCGCCGATTACTTCTTGGCGGCAGGTGCAGCAGGGGCTTCAGCCTTGGCTGGGTCCTTGATGGCCAGCAGTTCCAGGTCGAATACCAGCACCGAGTTGGCCGGGATTGCCGGGCTCGGGCTCTGGGCGCCGTAAGCCAGGTCGGACGGGATGTACAACTCGACCTTCTCGCCAACGTGCATCAGTTGCAGGCCTTCGACCCAACCAGGAATCACGCCGCTGACCGGCAGGTCAATCGGGCTGCCGCGATCCACGGAGCTGTCAAAGGTGGTGCCGTTGGTGAGCTTGCCGGTGTAGTGAACAGTCACCACGTCAGTCGGCTTAGGCTGTGGGCCGTCGGCTTTCTTGGTGATCTTGTACTGCAGGCCGGAAGCGGTGGTGACTACGCCGTCTTTCTTGGCGTTGTCTTCGAGGAATTTCTTGCCGGCGGCTGCCGACTCTTCGCTCATTTTGGTCATGCGTTCTTCAGCACGCTTCTGCAGTGCGGCAAACGCTTCAACCAGTTCGTCGTCTTTGAGCTTCTGCTCTTTCTTGCCGACGGCATCTTCGATGCCCTGGGCTACCGCTTTGGAATCCAGGTCATCCATGCCTTCCTGGGCAAGGCTTTTGCCCATGTTCAGGCCGATGCCGTAGGAAGCTTTCTGCGCCGGGGTTTTCAGCTCTACGCTGGTCTGCGAATCACAACCCGCAAGTACCAGGCTAACCAGGGCCACCGCCGCCGCCAACCGATGCTGTTTCATGCTATTTCCTTGTTCATGCGCCAAAAGGGCATTCGAATAAAGTCGCGAGCTTATCAGGCGGCCACGACCAATGGCTACCGGCATGTGAGCAGGAAACTTCCGATAAGTTCACGTGTTTAAAAGCATTTTCATTCATTATGGGAGCTCGCGACGGATCGCGGGACCGCCTCTCATCTGACTCATGGCCACTTGCCGCACCCGTGGCGTAGTGGCATAACAACGCGACCACTCGACAAGGCCGAGACAAGGATAGCCATCTTGCGCATTTTTTCCCGTGTTTTACTGCTGATACTCATCGCGCTGGGCCTGATCCTGGCCGTGGTGCTGTACTACACCGTCAACCCCAGGCTGCCCGACTACGTGCCGGTGGAACAGGTGCGCTACCAGGACCAATGGAGCGCCGCCGACCGCCAGACCTATTACTTCACGCCCCAGGGCACCCAAGTAAAAGGCCTGCACTACAACTGGTTCACCGCCCTGGAACTGCCGTTCTCCGAGCGGCGTTTTGCCACGCCGGAGTACCTGGCCCGCTTCGGTTTCCTGGTGGACCCCAAGCAGGTGCCCACCAGGCAAAACCCCGGCAACCTGCCCGTGGGCTTCGCCCGGCACAAAAACGCCGACAGCAACGTCGAGTACCTGGATATCACCTGTGCCGCCTGCCATACCGGCGAATTGCACTTCAAGGGCCAGGCCCTGCGTATCGACGGCGGCTCGGCCCAACACGTACTGCCTTCCAGCGTACCCACCTTGCGCGGTGGCAGTTTCGGCCAGGCCCTGGTCGCCAGCCTCGCCGCCACCTACTACAACCCGTGGAAATTCGAGCGGTTTGCCCGCCAGGTGCTGGGGGATCGCTACGATGCCGAGCACAGCCAGTTGCGCGAGGACTTCAAACAGTCGCTGAACCAGTTCCTCAAGGTCGCCTGGAACGACACCCACCGCGGCCTCTACCCCACCGAAGAAGGCCCGGGCCGCACCGACGCCTTTGGCCGGATCGCCAATGCCAGCTTTGGCGATGCCATTTCCCCAGACAACTACCGCGTCGCCAATGCGCCGGTGGACTACCCGCAACTGTGGGACATCTGGACCTTCGACTGGGTGCAATGGAACGGCTCGGCCCAGCAACCCATGGCGCGCAATATCGGTGAAGCCCTCGGTGTAGGCGCGACATTGAGCTTTTTCGACGCCGCCGGCCAACCGCTTCAGGGCGATGCGCGCTACCCGTCGAGCGTCAGGGTGCGTGACCTCAACCGGATCGAAGAAACCCTGCAACGCCTCAAACCACCGACCTGGCCCGAGGATTTGTTCGGTCCCGTCGACAAGCCCCTCGCCGCCCAGGGCCGTGCGCTGTTCGCCGAGAACTGCGCCGGCTGCCATGTGCCGGCCGTCACCGAGGAACATGGCCGCCCGGTGCAGCAGCTGAAAATGCTGCCGGTGGAGTACATCGGCACCGACCCCGGCACCGCCAGCAACATTGCCGACCAGCGCTATGACCTCAGTGCCCTGCAGTGGGACCCGGCGGAACTGGCCAAGCTCAATGTCGAACTGCACCCCACCCCCACCGAGCCGCTGGACCTGAAGAAAATGTCCGTGGCCAAGGGCCTGGCCTACGTCACCGCCTTCGTCGAAGACCACGCCTACCGCGCCGCCGGCGTCACCGCGGCCGAGCGCCCGCGCCTGGATGGCTACGGCCTGCCCATTGGCGTGCGCGAGTTGCGTGCCTACAAGGCCCGCCCGCTGGCCGGTGTATGGGCGACCCCGCCGTTCCTGCACAACGGCTCGGTGCCGACGATCTACCAGTTGCTCTCGCCCCAGGACGAGCGCAGCACCACCTTCTATAAAGGCACCTTCAACTACGACCCGCGTCACCTGGGCTTTGAGACCGCAGCGTTCAAGAATGCCTTCCTGTTCGATACCAAACTCACCGGCAACCACAACAGCGGCCACGAATTCCGTGCCGGCAAGCGTGGCAATGGCGTTATCGGCCGCAGCTTGCTGCCGCAGGAACGCTGGGCACTGCTGGAATACCTCAAAGTGCTGGGCGGCCCGCTGGAGCAACAACTGCCATGATGATCCGATCTCGATACGACCAACCTTCGCTGCTTGCCCGCCTGTGGCTGCGCCTTGGCCGGTTTCTCGGCAAGACCCTGTTGTGGCTGGTGGGCCTGGGCCTGCTTGGCTGGCTGGCGAGCACGGCCTGGTTTGCCTGGCAGCACAGCGGGCCGGTGTCGCCGGACGAGCAGATCCCTGCGGGTGAAGCGGCAATGACCCAGGGCATTATCCAGACCGCCGTGCGCATCGTTGACCAGCATCGCGAAGGCACGCGCTACCTGCGCGATGCCCACGCCAAGGCCCATGGTTGCGTGAAAGCCGAAGTCAGTGTGCTGGCCGATCTCGACCCGGCGTTGCGCCAGGGTGTATTTGCCGAACCAGGCAAGACCTGGCAGGCCATGATGCGGTTGTCCAACGGCAACGCCTACCCGCAGTTCGACAGCATCCGCGATGCCCGGGGCATGGCGCTCAAGCTGTTGGATGTGCCGGGCAAACAATTGCTCGCCGACCAGCAGGCCCGCACGGAACAGGACTTCGTGATGTTCAGCCACCCGAATTTCTTTGTCAGCGATGTGGCGGAGTACGCGCAGAACATCGGCGCCCAGGCGGATGGCAAGAAAGTCCTGGCGTTCTTCCCCAAGGCCGACCCGCGCAGCTGGCAGGTGCGTCACCTGTTTATCGCCCTGGCAACCCTGGCACCCGCACCGGCCAGCCCGACACAGACCACCTATTTTTCGGTATCGCCCTACAAGTTCGGCGCGGCCAATGCCAAGTTCCGTGTGGCGCCCGACCCACAGAGCTGCCCGGAATACGCCCTGCCCAAGCAGAACCAGGACCTGCCGAACTTCCTGCGCAGCGCCTTGAGCCAGCAGCTGTCCACCGATCGCGTGCCGGCGTGTTTCGTGTTGCAGATCCAGCGGCAGAACCCGCAGAAATTCATGCCGATCGAAGACACCAGCATCGAGTGGAAGGAGAGCGATGCGCCCTACGAGAGTGTGGCCAGGGTGCGGATCCCGGCCCAGGACTTCGATACGCCCGAGCAGAACCTGGCGTGCGACAACCAGTCGTTCAACCCATGGTTTGGCGTGGCCGAGCATCGGCCCATCGGTGGCATCAATCGCTTGCGCAAGGCGGTGTATGAAGCGGTCAGCGATTACCGCCACAGCCGCAACGCCCCGTAAAGACTGCGTAACAATGGGCCCGGCGTCGTAAGGATTGCGTCGGGTCTATTGAGGCGCTTTCGCCGCAACTCTACCGTGGACGCCTACTCCATCACGTAGGAAGCCCATCGTGGAAAGCTCAACCCTAGGCATGATCGTCCTGACCATAATCGCCGTGTTCGGCACTGCGTCTTTTTGCTTTGAGCACTTGGCCACGCGCCAGCCGCGCAAGAAAAAGGTCAGGTAGCGTCAGGGCGACGCCAAGGCGCAGAAAGGTCAAATCGCAGGCCAAAAAAAGCCCGCTCATTGAGCGGGCTTTCTGTGGTGACCTGGCGTTCAGTGGGCCAGGTGACCGAATATGGCGCAGCGGACGGGACTCGAACCCGCGACCCCCGGCGTGACAGGCCGGTATTCTAACCGACTGAACTACCGCTGCGCGTAACACGTGAAGCGAATGGTGGGTGATGACGGGATCGAACCGCCGACCCTCTGCTTGTAAGGCAGATGCTCTCCCAGCTGAGCTAATCACCCTTCGTTTCGGTGTGGGCGCATCATACACCAAAAAATCGTAATGTCTTGATTTAAATGCAATTTATTCAAAAAAAGTTCGCCGTACGATTTTTTGCCATATTCCGGACAGCAAAAAGCCCGCGATCAGGCGGGCTTTCTGTGGTGACCTGGCGTTCAGCGCTCCAGGCTACCGAATATGGCGCAGCGGACGGGACTCGAACCCGCGACCCCCGGCGTGACAGGCCGGTATTCTAACCGACTGAACTACCGCTGCGCGTAACACATGAAGCGAATGGTGGGTGATGACGGGATCGAACCGCCGACCCTCTGCTTGTAAGGCAGATGCTCTCCCAGCTGAGCTAATCACCCTTCGTCTCGGTGTGGCGCGCATTCTACGGAGCGACCCTGGGTCTGGCAAGCACTTTCTTAAATCTTTTTTTTGAGGCCTTCCAATGGCTTAGGCAGGGTTGGCCTGGGGCGCTATCAAGAGAATAATGCCCCCCTTTGTATAAAGGAGAGACTCACCCCATGTGGTTCAAGAACCTGCTTATCTATCGCCTGACCCAAGATCTGCCTGTTGATGCCGAGGCGTTGGAAGCGGCCATGGCCACCAAACTGGCGCGCCCTTGTGCCAGCCAGGAGTTGACCACCTACGGTTTCGTCGCGCCTTTCGGTAAAGGCGAGGACGCTCCCCTGGTTCACGTCAGCGGTGACTTCCTGCTGATCGCCGCCCGCAAGGAAGAACGCATCCTGCCGGGTAGCGTGGTGCGTGACGCGCTGAAAGAGAAAGTCGAAGAGATCGAAGCCGAGCAAATGCGCAAGGTCTATAAAAAGGAACGCGACCAGATCAAGGATGAAATCATCCAGGCCTTCCTGCCCCGCGCCTTTATTCGTCGCTCGTCGACCTTTGCCGCCATCGCGCCGAAACAGGGCCTGATCCTGGTGAACTCGGCCAGCCCGAAACGCGCCGAAGACCTGCTCTCCACCCTGCGTGAAGTGATCGGCACCCTGCCGGTTCGCCCACTCACCGTGAAGACCGCGCCCACGGCCATCATGACCGACTGGGTCACCACCCAGAAACCGGCCGCTGACTTCTTCGTCCTCGATGAATGCGAACTGCGCGACACCCACGAAGACGGCGGCATTGTGCGTTGCAAGCGCCAGGACCTGACCGGCGAAGAAATCCAGTTGCACCTGACCACCGGCAAGGTCGTGACCCAGCTGTCCCTGGCCTGGCAGGACAAGCTGTCCTTCATGCTCGACGACAAGATGACCGTCAAGCGCCTGAAGTTCGAAGACCTGCTGCAAGACCAGGCAGAACAGGACGGTGGTGAAGAGGCCCTGGGCCAACTGGACGCCAGCTTTACCCTGATGATGCTGACCTTCGGCGACTTCCTGCCGGCGTTGATCGAAGCCCTCGGCGGCGAAGAAACCCCGCAAGGCATCTAAGCCGTGTGAAGAACAAATTGTGGGAGGGGAATTGCCCCCTCACACATTTGATCGCATTTGCACTTCAAGCATCTAACAACAAGGACACCCCATGCGCGCACTCGCCGCCTTGAGCCGCTTCGTCGGCAATACCTTCGCCTACTGGGTGTTGATCTTCGCCGTTGTCGCGTACCTCGAACCCAGCTGGTTCATCGGCCTGAAAAGCGCCATCGTCCCGCTGCTGGGCCTGGTGATGTTCGGCATGGGGCTGACCCTCAAGCTTGAAGACTTCGCCGAAGTCGCTCGCCACCCGTGGCGCGTGGCCCTGGGCGTAGTCGCACATTTCGTGATCATGCCGGGGGTGGCCTGGCTGCTGTGCCAGGCCTTTCACCTGCCGCCGGAAATTGCCGTCGGCGTGATCCTGGTCGGTTGCTGCCCAAGCGGCACCTCCTCCAACGTGATGACCTGGCTGGCCCGTGGCGACCTGGCGCTGTCGGTGGCCATCGCCGCCGTCACCACCCTCCTCGCCCCGCTGCTCACCCCGGCGCTGATCTGGCTGTTGGCCTCGGCCTGGTTGCCGGTGTCGTTCATGGAGTTGTTCTGGTCGATCCTGCAAGTGGTGCTGCTGCCGATCGTGCTCGGCGTGGTCGCGCAACGCGTGCTCGGCGAGCGGGTCCGCCATGCGGTGGATGTGCTGCCCCTGGTGTCGGTGGTCAGCATTGTGATCATCGTCGCCGCGGTAGTCGCGGCCAGCCAGGCGAAAATTGCCGAATCGGGCCTGCTGATCATGGCTGTGGTGATGCTGCACAACAGCTTCGGCTACTTGCTGGGCTACTTCACCGGCCGTGTGTTCAAACTGCCAGTGGCCCAACGCAAGTCGTTGGCACTGGAAGTGGGCATGCAGAATTCCGGCCTGGGCGCCGCCTTGGCCAGTGCGCACTTTTCGCCGTTGGCGGCAGTGCCCAGTGCGTTGTTCAGTGTCTGGCACAATATTTCCGGGGCGTTGCTGTCGACGTATTTCCGGCGCATGAGCGAGAAGGAAGATCGCCGCGTACTGGAGAACACGCCGCAAACTTGATCGCATGATCAATTTTCGGCACTCTACCGAGCTTCGCGGGGACGACCTCGCGACGCTGTCGAGGCGCACAATCCGGGGACGACCCCGCCTATGGAAGCGAGGTCATCATGTCCTGGATCATTCTGTTTTTTGCCGGTCTGTTCGAAGTCGGCTGGGCCGTCGGCTTGAAGTACACCGACGGTTTCAGCAAGCCGCTGCCCACTGTCCTGACGATTGCCGCCATGGCCATCAGCCTCGGCCTGCTGGGGCTGGCCATGAAAGAACTGCCCCTGGGCACCGCCTACGCCATCTGGACCGGCGTGGGCGCGGTGGGCACAGTGATTGCCGGGATTGTCCTGTTCGGGGAGTCCATGGCGCTGTTTCGATTGGCCAGTGTGGCGTTGATTATCTGCGGGCTTATTGGGCTCAAGATCAGCGCTTAGGCCGCTACCGCCATCGGGGGGGGCAAGCCCCCGATGAGGCCGGTACATCCAGCACAGAACTACCTGACACTCCCCCGCAAAACACCCACCACCGCCTGCAACTGCGCAGGCGTAGCCGCCTCCACGGCAACAGGCTCACCCGCCACCAATACCACCCGCGACCAGATCCGATGAAAGAAGCCCTTGTGCGGATCGCGGCTGAAGAAACTCCCCCACAGCCCCTGCAACGCCATCGGAATCACCGGCACCGGCGTCTCCTCCAGGATGCGTGTCACCCCACCACGGAACTCATTCATCTCGCCATCCGCCGTCAATTTGCCTTCCGGGAAGATACACACCAACTCCCCGTCCTTCAGGTACTGGGCAATGCGCGTGAAGGCCTTTTCGTAGATCTGGATGTCTTCATTGCGCCCCGCAATCGGAATCGCCCCGGCGGTGCGGAAGATAAAGTTCAGCACCGGCAAACGGTAGATCTTGTAGTACATGACAAAGCGAATAGGCCGACGCACCGCGCCACCAATCAACAATGCATCGACAAACGACACGTGATTGCACACCAGCAACGCTGCGCCTTCGTCCGGGATCAGGTCGAGGTTGCGATGCTCCACGCGGTACATGGAGTGGCTGAGCAGCCAGATCATGAAGCGCATGGTGAACTCGGGGACGATCTTGAAGATGTAGGCGTTGACCGCGATGTTGAGCAGCGACACCACCAGGAACAACTCCGGGATCGACAGCTTGGCCACGCTCAGCAGCAGGATCGACACGATCGCCGAGACCACCATGAACAGCGCATTGAGAATGTTGTTGGCGGCGATCACCCGCGCCCGCTCGTTCTCGGCGGTACGCGACTGGATCAGTGCGTACAGCGGCACGATATAGAAACCGCCGAACACCCCCAGGCCAAGGATATCGAACAACACCCACCAGGCCTGGCCGTAGCTGAGCACCGCGAGCCAATCGTTGGCCTGGACGTTCTGCGGGAAGCCACCGGAATGCCACCAGAGCAGCAGGCCGAACACCGTCAGGCCGAACGAGCCAAACGGCACCAGGCCGATTTCCACCTTACGCCCGGAGAGTTTTTCGCAGAGCATCGAGCCCAGGGCGATGCCCACCGAGAACACCGTGAGGATCAGGGTGACCACGGTTTCATCGCCGTACAACCATTCCTTGGCGTAGGCCGGGATCTGCGTCAGGTAGATCGCGCCGACAAACCAGAACCACGAGTTACCGACAATCGAGCGCGACACCGCGGGCGTCTGCCCCAGGCCCATGCGCAGCGTGGCCCAGGACTGGGTGAAGATATTCCAGTCCAGGCGCAGTTGCGGCGTGGATGCGGCCGCCCGTGGAATGCTGCGGCTGGCCAGGTAACCCAGCACCGCCACGCCGACAATCGCCACCGCCACGATCGGCGCGTAATGGGTGGACGACATCATGATCCCGGCGCCAATGGTGCCGGCCAGGATGGCCAGGAACGTGCCCATCTCCACCAGGCCGTTGCCGCCTACCAGCTCATCTTCGTGCAGGGCCTGGGGCATGATCGAGTACTTCACCGGACCGAACAGCGCCGAGTGGGTACCCATGGCAAACAACGCCAGCAACATCAATTCCAAATGGTTGAACAGGAAGCCTGTGGCACCGACGGCCATGATCACGATCTCGCCGATCTTGATCGCACGGATCAACGCATCCTTGTTGAATTTCTCGCCAAACTGCCCGGCCAGCGCCGAAAACAGGAAGAACGGCAGGATAAACAGCAAGGCGCACAGGTTGACCCAAATGCTGCGGTCACCGTCGATGGTGAGCTTGTAGAGAATCGCCAGGATCAGCGATTGCTTGAAGATGTTGTCGTTGAAAGCGCCCAGCAACTGGGTGATGAAAAACGGCAGGAAGCGCCGTGTGCGCAGCAAGGTGAATTGTGAGGGGTGGCTCATCGTCCGTGTTCCTGCGTGGCCTAATAGTTATCAGGCCACGACTTTACCTAACTCCGCTTACTTATTCCCTAGTCCTGCAATGCACGGCGAAACAAAAAGCTCTCCTTTATAAGCACCCTGCACGGTGCGCTTGGCCACGATCAGCCACATCAGCGCCAACGCCACCACCAGCAGGCTACCGAAGGCGCTGAAGAAGCCCAGGTGCAGCAGGCTCGCCAGCTTCAGCGTGGCCAGGGCGTACACCCCCAATGGGAAGGTAAAGCCCCACCAACCGAGGTTGAACGGGATACCGCCGCGCAGGTAACGCAGGGTGATCAATACCGCGATCAGCATCCACCACAAGCCGAAGCCCCACAGGGTGATGCCTGCGACCAGGCCGAGCCCATTGGCTATTTCACCCACGCCGGGCAAGCCATTGGCGGCAAAGATCGCCGGAGCATCGCCGCCCAGCAACAACATGCCCAGGGCACCGGTACCGATCGGGCCCAGCGCCAGCCAGCTCGACGCCGCCATGTTGGCGTGGGGCAGTTTGTGCAGGGCCATGCGCAACATCAGGATGGTCAGGATGCTGAACGCCACCGGCAGGGAAAACGCCCACAACACATAGCTGGTCACCAGCATCACCAGTTGCGAATGAGCGTCCGCCAGCTGCGGCGCGAGCAAGCCGCCGCTGACTGCAGCGACTTCGGCCGCCACCACCGGCAGCAACCAGACCGCAGTCATCTGATCGATGCTGTGTTCCTGGCGGGTGAACATCATGAAGGGAATCAGCACACCGCAGGCCAGGGCCATCGCCACATCCAGCCACCACAGGGCTTCGGCCAACGCAATCACATCGGCGCCCCAACGCGGCAGGCCAAACAGCAGCAAGCCATTGAGAATGGTCGCCAGGCCCATGGGGATAGTGCCGAAGAACATCGAGACCGTAGAGTGCCCGAAAATCCGCCGCGCCTCGTGGAAAAACATCACCCAGCGCGCGGTATACAGGGCACTGAACAGAATGAACAGACCAATGGTGAACCACCACAGTGCTTCGGCAATGGCCTGCACACCTGGCAGGTTGACCGGCCATTGCGCCAGGGCCAGCGCCAGCACGCCGGTGCCCATGGTCGCGGCGAACCAGTTGGGGGTAAATTGGCGAATCACTTCCCGAGGCCGGGTCAGGTGACTGAAGGGTTTGTAGCTGATGGTCGTCGAGCAGTTCATGATGGCAATCCTCTTCCTCGCATGAGGTTGAGGCCATGGTAGAACCTGATCGAATATCTATATAACGGGTAATATCTCTAACTGTTATCTACTTTACAGATATGCAGGCCGCCTTGGATTTTGCCGAATCCTGCAGCAGCAAGGCGACCAACGCCCCGAGGGCCAGCAGGATCAGTACAGCGCCGTAACCGTCGGTGGTGGCGATCAGGCCAAAGCGGCGAATCAGGTTGCCCGCCAGCAGCGAAGGCAAGCAGAACGCCAAATAACTCAGCACATAGAATGCCGACATCAAGCCTGCCCGTTCATGGGGCAAGGCCAGTGGCACCACACTGCGCAATGCGCCGAGAAAGCCGGCGCCAAAGCCGCTGCCGGCGATCAACGTGGCGATAAAAAACAGCGGCAGGCTGGCGCTGTGCACCGCCGTAAGGATCAGCGCCACCCCCACCGCCAGCAGCGTCGCGCCCAGGCGCAGGACCTTGCTGGCCGGGCGATTGCGCAGGGTGAAGATCATCAGCGCCCCGCTCAACGTCAGCACCGCCACCAGGCCGCCACCGATAAGGTTCGATGTAGAGCCTGTCGCCGCCCGTACCAGCGACGGCGCCAGGGACAGGTAAAAGCCACCCATCGCCCACACCGCCACGTCCACCGGCAAAGACAGCCACAACGCGCGACGCGCCTGGGGCGGCACATGCAGCGTGGGGCGCAGCGAGGCCAGTGCACCGGGAATGCGATCAACGGTTTCCGGCAGGCGCCACACATACAGCGCCTGCACCAGCATCAGCGCCAGCAGCGTCCAGTAGATCAACTGCGTCGGCAGTGGCGCGAACTCCGCCAGCACACTGCTGCCCATCGCCCCGCACGCCATGCCCAGCAGCGGCGCCACGCTGTTGACCAGCGGCCCCTGCTGGCGGTCGGTGTCGAGCAAGGCTGCCCCCAGCACCGCCGTGGCCATGCCGGTGGCAAACCCTTGTACGGTACGCGCGGCGATCAGCCAGGCCACGCTGTCTTCATTGATAAACAGCAGCATCGCCAACATATTCAGGACCAACGCCGTAAAAATCACGGGCCTGCGTCCCAGGTGGTCCGACAGCGAGCCCACGGTCAACAGCGCCACCAACAGGCTCAAGGCGTACACGCCAAAGATCAGCGTGAGCGTGCCCGCCGAAAAATGCAGGCCCTCCTGGTACAGGTGATACAACGGAGTCGGCGCACTGGAAGCGGCGAGAAACGTCAGCAACGTGACCGCGAGGAACACCAGGCTGGAACGATGAGAAGTGAGGCTGGACATGGGCACGCTCCGCTAAAGCTAATATTTTGCTTTTGCGGAGTGTGCTACCCGCCGGCGCTTAAAGCAAATTCTTTGTGTTAAGGTCGCAAGCATGGCGATAAAAGAAGGCCTCCGCCCGGGGGGCCGCAGTGCCCGGGTACAGGAATCGGTCCACTCGGCCGTGCGTGAATTGCTCGAAACCCATGAGCGCTCCAGTGTCACGGTGCCGATGATTGCCGCGCGCGCAGGCGTAACGCCCTCGACTATCTACCGGCGCTGGGGCGACCTCTCGGTGCTGCTTGCGGATGTGGCCCTTGCGCGTATGCGCCCCGACAGCGAGCCCGCCAACACCGGCAGCCTGCGTGGCGACTTGCGGGCGTGGGCCGAGCAATACCTGGATGAGATGAGTTCGGAGCCGGGCCGCAACATGATGCGCGACCTGCAATGCAGGGGGACGCCGGGCTACTGCGTGAGCATCTTGAGTGGGCAGCTCCAGGCGATTGTCGACCGTTATCCGCACCAGGCGCCACCGAGCGTGGACCACTTGATCAATCTGCTGGCAGCGCCGACGGTGTTTCGTATTCTGTTCTCAAGCGCGCCGCTGAACGTTGAAGAACTGCACACGCTGATCGAGCTGGCACTGAAAGCCTGAAGACGTGACACAAAAACCAAATGTGGGAGGGGGCTTGCTCCCGATAGCGGTATGTCAGTCAGCTTATCTGTAGCTGACACATCGCAATCGGGAGCAAGCCCCCTCCCATATTTTTTGACCGCGTTTTATCAGGTACGCATCCCGCGCCCGCTCACCAGCAGCTTCGCGCAACCGATATACAACACCACCGTCGCCACCAGCATGAAGGTGATCGCCACGCTGATCTTGATATCCGACACGCCCAGGATGCCGTAGCGGAAGGCGTTGACCATGTGCAGCACCGGGTTGGCCAGCGACACGGTCTGCCAGAACGGCGGCAGCAAGGTGATGGAGTAGAACACCCCGCCCAGGTAGGTCAGGGGCGTCAGCACGAAGGTCGGGATGATCGAAATATCATCGAAGTTGCGTGCGAACACGGCGTTGATAAACCCCAGCAGCGAGAAGATCGTCGCCGTCAGCACCACCACCAGAATGGTGACGCCGAGGTGATGCACCTGCAGGTGGGTGAAGAACAGTGACAGCAGCGTCACGATCACGCCCACCATCAAGCCGCGCAGTACGCCACCCAAGGTGTAGCCGATCAGGATGGTGTGGGGCGACACCGGCGAGACCATCAGCTCTTCGATGGAGCGCTGGAACTTGCTGCCGAAGAAACTGGAGACCACGTTGCCGTAGGAGTTGGTGATCACCGACATCATGATCAGGCCCGGCACGATGTACTCCATATAGGTGAAACCACCCATGTCGCCGATCTGCCGGCCGATCAGGTTACCGAAGATCACAAAGTACAACACCATGGTGATTGCCGGCGGCAGCAGGGTCTGCGGCCAGATCCGGGTAAAGCGCTTCACTTCGCGGTAGACGATGGTCTGCAGTGCGACGAGGTTGGGTTGCAGCTCAGAACTCATACCGCCACCTTCGTCAGATTTTTCTCCACCAGGGACACGAACAACTCCTCAAGGCGATTGGTTTTATTACGCAGGCTCAGCACGTCGATGTTCTGCGCCGCCAACTGGGTGAACAACGCAGTGATGCCCATGGCTTTATCCACCTGGACTTCCAGGGTATGGCTGTCCACCAGGCGGCTGGGGTAGCCGAGCAGTTGCGGTGGTGCCGACAGGTTGTTCTTCAGGTCGAGCAGGAAGGTTTCCACATGCAGTTGGCCCAGCAGGTTACGCATGCTGGTGTTCTCGACGATGGTGCCGTGGTCGATGATGCCGATGTTGCGGCACAGCTGCTCAGCCTCTTCCAGGTAATGGGTGGTGAGGATGATGGTGATGCCCTTCTCGTTCAGCTCGGTGAGGAAGGTCCACATCGAACGGCGCAGTTCGATATCCACGCCGGCGGTGGGCTCATCGAGGATCAACAGGCGCGGTTCATGCACCAGCGCACGGGCGATCATCAGGCGACGCTTCATGCCACCGGACAGCGAACGGGACGGCACGTCGCGCTTGTCCCACAGGCCCAACTGGGTCAGGTATTGCTCGGCGCGCTCCTTGGCAACTTTCGCCGGGATGCCGTAGTAACCAGCCTGGGTCACGACAATGTCGAAAGTCTTTTCAAACTGGTTGAAGTTGAATTCCTGGGGCACCACACCGATGGAACGCTTGAGCGCCGCCGGGGATTTGTCCAGGTCATGGCCGAAGATATTCACCGTGCCGCTGGTCTTGTTGACCAGGGTGGAGAGGATACCGATGGTGGTGGATTTGCCGGCGCCGTTGGGGCCGAGCAAGGCGAAGAAGTCACCTTCGGCAACGTCCAGATCGATACCACTCAGGGCCTGGAAACCGTTGCCGTAGGTTTTGGTTAGCTGCCGGATGGACAGAGCGGAACTCATATCGGAATACGCACCAAAGAAGGGAATAGAAAGAGTAGATGAGGGCGCAGCGCACGTAGTTCAACGGCGGCGCATGACAGGCATGGTGCTTGCCCGCGCCGCACAAGTACAGTCACCTGTATTAATAGTCAGTATTAAGTCAACGCGGTCATGACCGCCTTGCGGTAGGCCGGGCGCTGTTGCAGGCGCTGGTACCAGGCCTCCAGATGGGGCATCGCAGGGCGCTCGATGGGCATCTCGAACCAGGCGTAGATAAAGCAGCCGAGGGGAATATCACCCATGCCGAAGGTCTCGCCCGACAGGTAAGGCTGCTCGGCCAATGCATCGTCAACGGTGCTCAGTGCATCGATACAGGCCTGACGCCCGGCGTTGATGCTGTCCCAGTTCTGCTTCTGCGCCGGGGTGCGCACAACGCCCCAGAACACGGCCTTGAACGGCTCGGCGAGGGTCGAGGTGGTCCAGTCCATCCATTTTTCGGCGCTGGCACGCGCCTGCAGGTCGCTCGGGTACAGCGCCGACGCGTGCTTGGCGCAGAGGTAGCGCACGATGGTGTTGGACTCCCACAACACAAAGTCGCCGTCCTCAATCATCGGTACCCGGCCATTCGGGTTCAATGCCCGGTATTGCGGCGTGTCCACCACGCCAAAAGCCCCGCCCGCATCAATTGCCTCATAGTCCAGGCCGAGTTCCTCGGCGCACCACAGTGCTTTCCTGACGTTTGATGAATTTTTACGACCCCAGATCTTCAGCATGACCGCGCCTTTTTGTTGATGAACATAGCTGGATGAACGCAGCAGCATACGCCGGTTCACCCGCGGCTCAAATCGCTCTGCAAGTCGCCTAACAAGGTCGGCATCTGTTCGGCAAACAGGTGCGGGTAACATTTCTCCAGATAGGCGAAGAAGAAATCCTCGGGCACATCGGGAAACTGCCCATGGTCCACCACATACTCCATCGAGCGCTGCCCCTGGCGATTGAACGCATGGAATACGCTGTCGTTGATCCCGTCGAAGTCCAGCGGTGGTACGTCGAACACATCACAGAGTTGGCGGTTGAACGCCGGCGTCGCCTTGACCCAGCGACCGTCCAGGTAAAGCTCGGTGTAGCCATGCATGGCGAACACATCGCTTTTGAGCAATGCGATCAGGCGCGGTGTCGACAGGTGATTGCGCACATCCGCAAGACCGATGCGCGCCGGGATGCCGCAGTGACGGGCGCAGGCGGCGAGCAAAGTGGCCTTGGGCACGCAATAGCTTTCGCCGGCGGCCAGGGCAAAGCTGGCGCTGAGGCTGCCGGGGTCGCGGCTGAAGGTGTAGGGGTTATAGCGAATCGCCTCACGCACGGCGTAATAGAGACTGACCGCCTGGTCACGTAAATTCGCGCTGGCGCCGCGGTGTTTTTCGGCGAACTCCACCACCGCAGGGTGGTCACTATCGATGAAGCGGCTGGGACTCAGATACGTATCCATGAGCTTGATCTCCGAAGGAAGCCTGGAGTTTAACGACAGGTCCGCCACGGAGATAACGACGATTCGGCCAAATGTCGGCGCCTGATGCCAGGTGTTCCCAGTACAACTCGTAACACCCTGATCACCCCGCTTGTTCGGATGCCGACTAAGCTCCCTGGTGGTTTCGCCCCTGGTTTCACGGAGGATTGAATATGCTGTTGTTGTGGATACTGGTTCTGGTGGTCGGCATTGCCTACCTGGCACATCGCCGCGTCGCCCCCCTGCCCGCCCTGGGCGTGGTCGCCGTTTACCTGCTGGCGATGGGCGCCTGGAGCCATGCACCGGGTTGGCTGCTGCTGATTTTCTGGGTATTGATCGCTGTGGTGGCCGCGCCCTTGCTGCTGCCGGACCTGCGCCGCCAATACTTCACCAAGCCGCTGTTCAGCTGGTTCCAGAAAGTCCTGCCGCCGATGTCCGAGACCGAGCGCGACGCCATCGACGCCGGTACAGTGTGGTGGGACGGCGAACTGTTCAGCGGTCGTCCCGACTGGGACAAGCTGCTGGCCTACCCCAAGGTCCAACTGACCGAGGAAGAACAGGCCTTTATCGACGGCCCCACCGAAGAACTCTGCGCCATGGTCAGCGACTGGGAAATCGGCCAGGCCATGGACCTGCCGCCAGCCGCGTGGGAGCACATCAAGACCCACGGTTTCTTCGCCCTGATCATTCCCAAGGAATATGGCGGCAAGGGCTTCTCCGCTTATGCCCACTCCCAGGTCGCGATGAAACTCGCCACCCGCAGCGGCGACCTGGCCTCCACCGTGATGGTGCCCAACTCCCTCGGCCCGGCCGAATTGCTGTTGCATTACGGCACCGACGAACAACGCAACCACTACCTGCCACGCCTGGCGCGTGGCGATGACATCCCATGCTTCGCCCTCACCGGCCCGCTGGCCGGCTCCGATGCCGGTGCGATGCCGGACACGGGGGTGATCTGCAAAGGCGAATGGGAAGGCAAGGAAACCCTCGGCCTGCGCCTGAACTGGGAAAAACGCTACATCACCCTTGGTCCGGTCGCGACCCTGCTGGGCCTGGCCTTCAAGGCCCACGATCCAGACCACCTGCTGGGTGAAGAAGAAGACCTGGGCATCAGCCTCGCACTGATCCCTACCGACACCCCCGGTGTGGAAATCGGCCGTCGCCACCTGCCCCTCGGTGCCGCGTTCATGAACGGCCCCAACTCCGGCAAGGACGTGTTCATCCCCTTGGAATACCTCATCGGCGGCCAGGAAATGCTCGGCAAAGGCTGGATGATGCTGATGAACTGCCTGTCGGTCGGCCGTTCGATCTCCCTGCCCGCCGTGGGCACCGGCGCTGCCAAGTTCACCAGCCTGGTCACCGGCCAGTACGCCCAGGTGCGCGAGCAGTTCAACGTACCGCTGTCAGCCTTCGAAGGTATCCAGGAAGCCCTGGCGCGCATCGGCGGCAACGCCTGGCTGATGGACAGCGCACGCATGCTCACCGCCAATGCCGTGGACCTTGGGGAAAAACCCTCGGTGCTGTCGGCGATCCTCAAGTATCACCTGACCGAACGCGGCCGCGAGTGCATCAGCCACGCCATGGACGTGCACGGCGGCAAGGGCATCATCATGGGCCCGAACAACTACCTGGGCCGCAGCTGGCAGGGCGCACCGATCTTCATCACCGTGGAAGGCGCGAACATCCTCTCGCGCAACCTGATGATCTTCGGCCAGGGTGCCATCCGCTGCCATCCGTTCGTGCTCAAGGAAATGGCGTTGGCCGGGCGTGAGGACCACGATCAGGCGCTGAAGGAGTTCGACGGACTGCTGATGCAACACATTGGCTTTGCCGTGAGCAATGCCGCCAGCACCCTGGTGCTGAACCTCGGCGTGGGGCACTTCGAGAAAACCCCGGGCAACCGTTTGAGCCAGGGTTATTTCCGCGCATTGAACCGCCAGGCTGCCGCGTTCGCGCTGCTGGCAGACCTGAGCATGATGCTGCTGGGTGGCGAGTTGAAACGCCGCGAACGCCTGTCGGCACGCCTGGGTGACGTGCTGAGCCATATGTACCTGGCGTCGGCGGCACTCAAGCGTTACCACGACCTGGATTCGCCGGATCACCTGGAACCGCTGTTCGCCTGGGCCATGGAAGAAAGCCTCGGCGAGTCCGAGCGTGCGTTGGATGAGCTGCTGAGCAACTTCCCGAATAAAGTGCTGGGCTGCCTGCTGCGGGTGATTGTGTTCCCGTTCGGGCGTCGCCATACCGGTCCGTCCGATGTGCTGGATGCCGAAGTGGCCGCGGTGATTGGCCGCGCCAAAGGCGACCCGACCCTGGAAGAATTGCTGGCCGGCTGCTACCGCCCACAATCGGCAGAAGATCCAGTGGGCGCGCTGCAACACGCCTACGACCTGCTGGGTGCCAGCCACCCGCTGCAGAAAAAACTGCATGCCGCGCTCAAAAGCGGCCAGGTCAAACCGACTGCCGGCGAGCATGCCATCGACGCCGCGCTGCAGGCCGGTGTGCTGCAACCGGCGGAAGCGCATACCTTGCGTGATGCCGAAGCGGCACGGCGCAAGGTGATCGACGTGGATGATTTCAGCAAGGAAGAGCTGGTACACGCTGAAGGTAAAGTCCGCTGAGTCCGGCGGTCATATAAAAACGGGCGCGAGAGGCATATACTCTCGCGCCCGTTTTTGCTTTAGAGGACTTATCTCGTGTCCAACGTCGTTGCCGATCATCTCGTCTTGCTCGACCACCTGCGCAGCATCCTGGTTGCCGTCGGCGAAGCCGAACAGGTGCCCGAGGAAAGCCACACCCTGTTCCTGGAGCGCTTCGACGAACTGCGCGCCCTGCTGCCGATCGACCCGATCGAAAGCCAGTACCTGGGCCAGGACCTGATGAGCCAGGTCATCCTGCGCTACCCACAGATCGCCCACCTGGTCCCGCGCGACCTGCTGTGGTTCTTCGGCGGCGATTGCCTGCACTTCATGCCCGACGAAGAACTGGACCTGTACCAGGCCCTGGAAGAACGTCGCTTTGAAGCCGAACAGAATGAAGAACCGTTCGACTGGAACCAGGAAAAGCAGCTGCTGGCCATGCCGCAGGACCAAAGCAAACACTGATTTTTCCAGGCACCGCAGAACTGTATGTGGGAGCGAACAAGCCTCTCCCACATTTTCCACCGCCCACCTATCGTCGGCGCAACGTCGGCTCCCTCGCCATGCACTCCACCAGATAATCGATAAACACCCGCAGCTTCGGCGGCAGGTAGCGCGTGGGCGAATGCAACAACCACGCCTCGCCATGGTAGGACGCAATAAAGTCCCACCCGGGCAGCACCTGTACCAAGCGCCCCTCCTCCAACGCATGACGCGCGGTGAAATACGGCAAGCTGCCAATTCCCACATGCTGCAACACCGCATCCAGCCGAACGCCGGTGTGGTTCGCCGCATAACGTCCACGCACGCCGACCGTCACCGCCTTGCCGCCCTGGTGGAATTTCCAGCGCGAATCCCCCGGGGTTTCACCGAGATAGATGCAACTGTGCTCCAGCAAATCATGGGGATGACTCGGCGTGCCATGCTCGGCCAGGTACTGCGGTGTCGCGCACAGCAAGTGCTCGATGGGCAATAGCTGTCGCCCGACGAGCCCCGGTGGCGGACTGTCGGTGATGCGAATGCTCAGGTCGACATTGTCGTCGATCAGGTCTACATGCCGGTCTTCAAGGATCAGCTGCACATCCACCCTGGGATAACGCCGCAGAAACTCCGGCATATGCGGATGCACCACAAACCGCCCGACCGCCTTCGGCACACTGACCCGCACCAGGCCCTCGGCCTCGTGGGTGAACTGGCCGCTGATTTCCATCACTGAGCGCGCCGCGCTGACCATCTCCCGGCAGCGCTTGAACACCTCCTCACCGGCTTCACTCAGGCGCAATTTGCGCGTGGTGCGTTGCAGCAAACGGGTGGCCAGGGCCTTTTCCAGGCGCGAAATACTGCGGCTTACCGCCGACGGCGAAACGCTCAACTGCCGCGCCGCTTCGGAGAAGCTGCCGGTCTCCACTACCTTGACGAAAATCGCCATTTCGCCCAGCAGCGGCAAAGGAAGATTGATGCTCATGACGCACAGGTCCATTGATAATTGAGTGGATTATCACCTATCTAGGCACTATTTATACTTCCCGCAGAACCCTGATGCGGATGTAGAAAATGACCGAGCGCCTGTTTTTCACCCATGACCACCTGACCGCCGAGCTTGAAGTACTCAGCTGCACCCCCTGCGAGGGCCAGTTTGCGGTCGTTTTGCAGTCGACGATTTTCCATCCCCAAGGCGGTGGCCAGCCGTTCGATACCGGCTGGCTGGGCGACAGCCAGGTGCTGCGAGTCACCCAGGAAACTGATCGCGTGGTGCACTATGTCAACCAACCGGTGGAACCGGGGCCCATCACCGCGCGGGTGGACGAACCGCGTCGTGCCCTGCATACCCGCCTGCATTCCGCCGGGCATTTGATCGGCAACGCTGGCGAGACCCTGGGTTGGATGCCGATCAAGGCGCACCACTGGCCAGGGGAAGGCAAGATCACTTTTATCCGTGGCGAAACCGCGCAAGCCATGGACGCCGAGATCATTCAACGGCAGATCAACCAATGGATCGCCGCCGACTATCCGCGCCATATGGCCCTGGACGACGGCACCCGCGAAGTGGGCTTCGGTGATCTGCCCACCTACGCTTGCGGCGGAACCCATGTGCAAACGCTGAGCGAGTTGGGCCAGGTAACGATCCTGGCACTTTCGGAGAAAAAGGGCGCGTTGTCGGTGCGTTACAGCCTGGACTAAAGCACAGGGTCGAGGATGCTATCGAGTTTTTAGATAAGCCTCCCAGTGGTCTCCCGGGCACACCTTGGCAGTGGTAGTGTGTCGAAATATTTCTGACATGTTGATCAGGAATCCCCTATTTCCCTTTGCAAAGGAATGCCCCTGACCATGCACTTTCGACTCAAGCAATTGGCGGCTGCCACCCTGTTCGCGGCCGGCCTTTCGGTGATGACCACGCCTGCCTTTGCCAACATCACCCCAGAGCAAAGCACGGCGATTCTGAAGAGCTTCAGCGAAACGTCTGTCACGGATTTCCGTGGTTTCCTCGGCACCCTGGCCAAAGGCGACCTGGGCAAGGCCGACGACGTAGGCCCGGCGATCGGTGCCTTCCTCGATAACAAAACCCTGACCGCCGACCAGCAGAACGAGATCCATCGCCTGCTGGGTATTTATACCCGAGTGAAATACGGCAAGGCCGCCCTCGACACCCTGCGCGAACTGGTGGAAATCCCGACCTTCAACGTGGACGGCATGCCGCAGTACAAAAATCCGGAATTCATCCGGATTGCCGACAAGATCCAGGCCCTGGCCAAGACCTTCAACCTGAACTTCCGCAACGTCGACAACCGCGTGTACGAGATTTCCCTGGAAGGCAGCGGCGACGAAGTGGTGGGCATCCACGCCCACGCCGACGTGGTGCCGGTGACGCCGGAGAACTGGGTGTTGAAAGACGGCACCAGGCTCGACCCGTTCAAGGTCACGCTGATCGGCGACCGCATGTATGGCCGGGGCACCGAGGATGACAAAAACGGCATCGTGGTGGCGATGTACGCCATGAAGGTGATCAAGGAAGAAAAGTTGCCGCTGGCACGCAACTTCAAGCTGCTGGTGGACACCACCGAAGAAACTTCCGGCGACGCGATCCCCTATTACTTCGAACGCAACCCGACGCCACAGTACAACCTGGCGCTGGATGGCGGCTACCCGGTGGTGATTGCCGAAAAAGGTTACGGCACTGTCATGGCCACCTTCCCGCGTCGCAAAGGGGAAGGCAAAGGCGCGGAAATCATCGCGATGACCGGCGGCATGGCCACCAACCAGATTCCCTCGGCCTCGGTTGCCACGTTGATCAGCGACACGCCGGCCGAACTGGCCGCCAGCCTGCAAAAAGCCGGCGCAGAGTATGCCAAACGCAACGGCGGTGACTTCGAAGTGACAGCCAAGGTGGTCGGTAAAGAGGTCAAGCTGACAGTGACCGGGGTTTCCGCGCACTCCTCCGAGCCCGAATCCGGTATCAACCCGGTGTCGCGCATGCTGGAGCTGATCCACAGCATCGACGGCACGATCGCCCTCAAGCACAACCACATCACCGACGCGGCCCGTTATGCCTCGGACAACTGGGGCCTGGATTATCTGGGCGGCAAATTGGGCGTAGGTTTCTCGGATGATTTCATGGGGCCGCTGACCACCTCGCTGACCTTTGTCGGCCTGGATGACAAAGCCTTCAAGCTGGCGGTGAACCTGCGTGTACCAAAGGGCAAATCGCCGGAGAAACTGAAAGCCGAGATTTCCGACAAGTTGAGCGCCTGGGACAAGCAAACCAAGGTCAATGTGGGCTTCACTTACTCGGTCGCCGAACCGATGTACCGCAACCCGGAAGGTGAGTGGGTGAAGGCCTTGTTGGCCGTGGCCAGCGAAAACCTCGGTATGGAGCACAAATTCGGCACCTCAGCCGGCGCGACGTCCGTGCATGAACTGCCCAATGGCGTGCAATTCGGCCTGGCGCGGCCGGAAGTGAAATACACCGGGCACACCGACAATGAGTTCAAGACGGTCGACCAGTTCTTGCTGGATCTGCAGATCGTCACCGAAATGATGGGGCGTATCGGACAGTTGCCGAAGCTCTGACAGCGATTGAAGTGTGCGCAAAAAAACGCCGATCAGTGATGATCGGCATTTTTATTCAGGTTCTTCATGCGCCCAGGTATCGCTTGCGCTCCTGCTCCCGCTGCAACATGTCCAGGGGTGGGTAGTAGATATACAGGGAAGACTCGATGGCAAACCATGCCGACGCCAACATTACCCCGCCCGCTACCACGACCATGCTGGCCAGAAACAGCCCCGTATCACCCAGTACATGCATGGCCGAGAAAATCAGCGAACCAGTGCCGAATCCAAAATATGGCACCGCCCAATCCACGACGGACAGCACCAAACAACCAAACACCAAGTGCGCGACTTTGTTCATCATCAACCGGTGCTGTTCTCGCAACTGCACATGCCGCTGATACCAGCTAAGCAGGAAATCACTGTTTTCCTTCAGTGCCAGGTCCAGAACGTCGTTGGCCCACACATAACCGCTCCCCCTTGAAGGAGGTGTATAGGCATCACCCAAGAGCTTTGGAAAGGCCATTCGCAACCTTGTGCCGATCCCACGAACGATTTCCGTCAACAGCGGCAGAACGAAAGACACCACCAGCGCAAAAGAGGCAGCGGTGACCGCCAGGAATCCCAAGTCAGCAAGCAATGCGTCGCTGCTGGTCGTCCATTCCACCAAGGGCGTCCGGGTATGGATTAGCAAAGCGATATCAAGAAACAGCACAACGCTGACAAAGCGCATTGCCCAATGGAAATCCCATGCTTTTTCCAAGGCGCTGATACCCAATGGGGCGACCTTGGTTTCACCGGACGATTGAGAAGTTTCTGCCATCACGCGTGCTCCTTGAACTCAAACGCCAGACTATATCTCGAACACGCCAGGATCTGAGCCAGGAAGATGACAGGTTCAGGCAGATGAACAAATAACGCACAAACAAAAACGCCGATCATCACTGATCGGCGTTTTTGTTGAATATGGAGCGGGAAACGAGACTCGAACTCGCGACCCCGACCTTGGCAAGGTCGTGCTCTACCAACTGAGCTATTCCCGCAAATGGCGTCCCCTAGGGGACTCGAACCCCTGTTACCGCCGTGAAAGGGCGGTGTCCTAGGCCACTAGACGAAGGGGACACGCTACTGAAACACATGGTGTGTATTTCAGTGCCCAGAGGCCTCGTCCGAAGACTTGGTCCTGGTTTCACTCAGTGCCGCCCCAAGGCCACACTGCTTGTAAATTGGAGCGGGAAACGAGACTCGAACTCGCGACCCCGACCTTGGCAAGGTCGTGCTCTACCAACTGAGCTATTCCC
>NZ_FOZO01000014.1:0-137187 GCF_900116055.1 Pseudomonas sp. NFACC42-2 | reverse complement strand
TTGTATGTGCCGTCCACCCGAATTTATCCAGGATGCTTGCCCGATGTGGAATATCCGGCAGAAATGAAAGTTCGAAGCGTCAGGCAGGACGGATCGATCAAGTGGAACGGCAAGTTGGTATTTATCAGCGAGGCGCTGTCCGGGGAAAGGATAGGGCTCAAAGAAGCTGAAGATGATGCTTGGGATTTGTACCTGTGTGATTATCCCTTGGGGAGGCTTGGACGAGGTATGACCCGCGTCCAGGCCTCAAATGTGTAAACGATGTCCCCGGTTTCAGATGTAAACGATGTCTACGGTTCTACACCCCGATGGCGGTGTATCAGTCAATGAGTACTTTGCTGATACACCGTCATCGGGAGCAAGCTCCCTCCCACCTTGTCCTGTGCTGATTTCAGACATCCCGGTTTCAGCCCTTCCTACCGTAAATTCTCTTCCTCCCAGTCTGCACGGGCAGCCTGTTGTCGCCTGCGAAAAACCTCGTTATAACGGTTAGTGGCACCCCGCCACCCCACCCACGAGAGCACGACCTTGCCCGGGAAGGGCAAGCTGGAGCGTTGACATGAACCATGGAAGTTTTGTCATAGAAAAGCTGTTCAAGCACTACAACGTTCATGTTGAGCAGTTGGGAAACGATGCGGAAAAGAACACCATCCTGATGGTCAATGGCGCACTGTCCACCACACGCTCATTCGCCCGTACCAGCAAATGCCTGGCCGAGCATTTCAATGTGCTGTTGTTCGACCTGCCCTTCTCGGGCTATTCCCGCGAACACAACACCGACCTCGACCTGGTGACCAAGGATGACGAGGTGCAAATCCTGCGTGCCCTGGTCGAGCGCTTCCAGGTCAACCATCTGGTCTCGGCCTCCTGGGGCGGTATCTCCACGCTGCTGACCCTGGCGCACAACCCGCCGTCGATCGAAAGCTCGGTGGTGATGGCCCTGGCACCCAACCTCAACCAGGCCATGCTCGACTATGTGGAGCGCGTGCGCGTGCTGATCGAGGCCGATGACAAATCCGCCGTCGGCCACCTGCTGAACGAGACCGTCGGCAAATACCTGTCGCCACGCCTCAAGCGCAACAATCATCGGCACCTGTCGAACATGGCCACCACCGAGTACCGCCAGGCGCGCTTTCATATCCACCAGGTCCTGGCATTGGGTGATGGCAACTATCTGCCGGCGCTGCGGCAGATCGAAACCCCGGTGCACTTTCTCAATGGTGCGCTGGACGAATACACCCCCGCCGCCGAGGCCCAACTGTTCAAGCACTACGTCGGGCGCAGCAGCTTTGCCGTGGCCGAACACACCGGGCATCTGCTCGACCTGGAGTCCCGCGAGGCGGCTTTGGCGGTGCACCGGGCGTTGTTGGATTTCCTGGTGGGAAAGCACGCGAACTTGTCGGACTTAGACGAACCGCCAGTGGGAAAAGGAGCGACGAATGGCGCATAATCGCCGACACATAGCCGGCTAACAAAAAGGTACCCCATGCCAGATCGTGCCCCTCTCGATGCCAAGACCGCCCGCTGGCTCCCCTGGGTGGTCGCGATTGCCTTCTTCATGCAATCGCTGGATGGGACGATTCTCAACACGGCTCTGCCGGCCATGGCCCGGGACCTGGCGGAAAACCCGCTGCGCATGCAAGGGGTGGTGATCGCCTACATGCTCACCGTCGCCCTGCTGATCCCGGCCTCGGGCTGGATCGCCGACCGCTTCGGCACCAAGAAGATTTTCTTCGGTGCGATCATGCTGTTCAGCATCGGCTCCTTGCTGTGCGCCCTGTCCAGCAGCCTGACCATGCTGGTGGGCGCGCGGGTCATCCAGGGCCTCGGCGGTGCGCTGATGCTGCCGGTCGGGCGGCTCGTGGTGCTACGTGCCTACCCCCGCTCCGAACTGGTGCGGATCATGGGCTTCATCACCATTCCCGGTCTGCTTGGCCCGCTGCTCGGCCCGACCATGGGCGGCTGGATGGTGCAATACCTGACCTGGCACTGGATCTTCCTGATCAACCTGCCGGTGGGCATGATCGGTTGCTACGCCGTGTGGAAATTCATCCCCGACCTGCGCGGCAGCGAGCGCACACGCTTCGATGGCCTCGGTTTTCTATTGTTCGGCGCGGCGATGGTGCTGATCACCATTGCCATGGAAGGCCTGGGCGAGCTGCACCTGCCGCACCTGCGGGTGATGCTGCTGCTGTTCGGCGGGTTGGCGTGCCTGGCGGCGTACTGGCTGCGCGCCGGGCATATCGATAACCCGCTGTTTTCACCGGCGCTGTTCAAGACCCGCACCTTCGCGGTGGGCATCCTCGGCAACCTGTTCGCGCGCCTGGGCAGCGGTGCCTTGCCGTTCCTGGTGCCGTTGCTGCTGCAAGTGGCCCTGGGGTACTCGCCGTCCCAGGCCGGCATGAGCATGCTGCCCCTGGCGGCGGCGGCGATGTTCGCCAAGTCGGTGGCGCGTCCGTTGATCGAGCGCCTGGGTTATCGCGTCGTACTGACCGGCAACACCCTGGCCCTGGGCATCATGCTGGCGAGCATGGGCCTGGTCAGCGAACAGACGCCCTACCCGCTGCTGCTGGCCATGCTGGCGGTGCTGGGGGCGATCAACTCGCTGCAATTTACGGCGATGAACACCGTCACCCTCATCGACCTTGACGACGCCCAGGCCAGCAGCGGCAACAGTCTGCTGTCGGTGGTGGCGCAACTGTCCCTGAGCCTGGGGGTGGCCTGTGCCGGTGCATTGCTCGGCGGGTTTACCGCAGAATCGGGCAACGACGGCGTGAGCACGGTGCTCGGCGCGTTCCAGCTGACCTTCCTCACCGTGGGCATCATGGCAATGCTGGCGGCGGCGATCTTCCTGCAACTGTCGCCCCAAGACGGCAAACGGGCGGCCAGCCCGGAACAGCATATCGAGCATTAACCGGCGTCTCGTCTAGAACTTGCGGGGAAATCCTACGAGACTGGTACACTGCGCGACATTTTGTTTTGCAGAGCCAGTCCCGTGACTACCATCGCCACCGCTTTTAATACTTTGCCCCTGTCCGCCGCCATGCTGGCTAACCTCGACTCGCTGGGTTATGTCGAGATGACGCAGATCCAGGCGCAAAGCTTGCCGGTGATCCTCAAGGGGCTGGACCTGATTGCGCAGGCCAAGACCGGCAGCGGCAAGACCGCGGCGTTCGGCATTGGCCTGCTGAACCCGATCAACCCGCGCTACTTCGGCTGCCAGGCCCTGGTGATGTGCCCGACCCGTGAGCTGGCCGACCAGGTCGCCAAGGAAATCCGCCGCCTGGCCCGCGCCGAAGACAACATCAAGGTCCTGACCCTGTGCGGCGGCGTGTCCCTCGGCCCGCAGATCGCCTCCCTGGAGCACGGCGCCCACGTGATCGTCGGCACCCCGGGCCGTATCCAGCAACACCTGCGCAAGGGTTCGCTGGTGCTGGACGGCTTGAACACCCTGATCCTCGACGAAGCCGACCGCATGCTCGACATGGGCTTCTACGACGCCATCGAAGACATCATCAGCAAGACCCCGCCGCGCCGTCAGACCCTGCTGTTCTCGGCCACCTACCCGGTGAGCATCAAGCAACTGGCGTCGAAATTCATGCGCGCGCCGCAGCAAGTGAAAGCCGAAGCGTTCCACTCCGACGACCAGATCGAGCAGCGTTTCTACGAGATCTCCCCGGAAGAACGCATGGACGCCGTGACCAAGGTGCTGGCGCATTTCCGCCCGGCCTCCTGCGTGGCGTTCTGCTTCACCAAGCAGCAAGTGCAGGAAACCGTCGACCACCTGACGGCCAAGGGCATTTCCGCCGTCGGCCTGCATGGCGACCTGGAACAGCGCGACCGTGACCAGGTATTGGCGATGTTCGCCAACCGCAGTACCTCGGTCCTGGTGGCCACCGACGTCGCCGCCCGCGGCCTGGACATCGACGCGCTGGACATGGTCATCAACGTCGAACTGGCCCGCGACTCGGAAATCCACATCCACCGCGTGGGCCGTACCGGTCGTGCCGGTGAGACCGGCATCGCCATCAGCCTGGTGGCACCGTCCGAAGCGCATCGCGCCCAGGCCATCGAGCAACTGCAGAAGTCGCCGCTGAACTGGGACCAACTCGACAACCTCAAGCCGCAAAGCGGTGGTCCGCTGCTGCCGGTGATGAGCACCCTGTGCATCGCCGCCGGGCGTAAAGACAAGGTGCGCCCAGGCGACATCCTCGGCGCATTGACCGGCGAAGCCGGCATCCCGGGTGCCCAGGTCGGCAAGATCGCGATCTTCGACTTCCAGGCCTTCGTGGCCGTGGAACGCGGCATCGCCAAGCAGGCGTTGCAGCGCTTGAACGACGGCAAGATCAAAGGCCGCTCGTTGCGTGTGCGGATCCTGTAACACGATCTCCGACCTATAGGGAGATCCAATGAGGAAGGAGGCTTGCCCCCTCCCACATTAACTGCATTCCAATTCAGAATTTGTATGAGGACATTGCTGTGCGCTCGACCGAAGTTGTGATCATTGGCGCCGGCGCCGCAGGCTTGATGTGCGCACTGACCGCCGCCGGGCGTGGGCGCAAGGTGATGTTGCTCGATCATGCGAACAAGGCCGGCAAAAAGATCCTGATGTCGGGCGGTGGCCGCTGCAATTTCACCAACCTGTACACCGAGCCGGCCAACTTCCTCTCGCACAACACGCACTTCTGCAAGTCGGCCCTGGCCCGTTACACCCAGTGGGATTTCATCGGCCTGGTGGCCAAGCACGGCGTGCCGTACCACGAGAAGAAACTCGGCCAGCTGTTCTGCGATAACAAATCCAGTGACATCCTCGGCATGCTGCTGGACGAGTGCATCCAGACCGGCGTGAGCCTGCACCTGGACACCTCGATTGAAGAAATCGCCAAGGTCGACAGCGGCTACCAGTTGCAGACCACCCTGGGTGAACTGCGCTGCGAATCCCTGGTGATCGCCACCGGCGGCCTGTCGATCCCGACCCTGGGCGCCAGCGGCTTTGGCTATCAAGTCGCCAGGCAGTTCGGCCACGAGCTGCTGCCGACCCGCGCCGGGCTGGTGCCGTTCACCATCACCGACCAGCTCAAGGACTTGTGCGGCGAGCTGTCCGGGACCTCGGTGGATTGCCTGGTCAGCTGCAACGGCCAGAGCTTTCGCGAGAACCTCCTGTTTACCCATCGCGGCCTCAGCGGCCCGGCGATTCTGCAGATTTCCTCCTACTGGGAGTCCGGCGACACGCTGGAGATCAACCTGCTGCCCGACCACGACGCCCACACCTGGCTGCAACAGCAGCAGGTCGAGCGCCCCAACAGCGAGCTGAAAACCCTGCTGGGTGAAATCTTCACCAAGAAGATGGCCAATCTGCTGGCGGACACCTGGTTCGCGTCCAAGCCGATGAAGCAGTACACCCACGCTGAAGTGGCCGATATCGCGCAAAAACTCTCGAGCTGGCAACTGGTGCCGGCGGGCACCGAGGGCTACCGCACGGCCGAGGTGACCTTGGGCGGGGTGGATACGCGGGAAGTCTCGTCCAAGACCATGGAATCGCTGAAAAGCCCGGGTTTGTACTTTATTGGGGAAGTGCTGGATGTGACCGGGCATCTGGGCGGGTTTAACTTCCAGTGGGCCTGGGCCTCGGGTTACGCCGCAGCGCAGTACGCCTGATGAATGTGGCTGGGGGCTTGCTCCCTCCCACATTTGATTTGCGGTATGCCTGGGAATAATTTGCTGCCAGATGTGATCACCACCCTTGCCGTGGCGTCACTGATGGCTCAATTTAGCGGCATCGTCCCGGAAGACTCCAGACTTCATGTCATCGACCTCGTTCAAGCAGTCCATGCGGCGCCTGTGGGCGCTGGATAAATTCAGCTACAGCATCCGGGTATTTATCGCCCTCACCGGCAGCATGGCGCTGTGCTGGTATCAGGATGAAATGACCCTGCTGATCCCGCTGTTCCTGGGGATTATCGCCAGCGCCCTGGCCGAGACCGACGACAGTTGGCAAGGCCGCCTCAACGCCCTGGCGGTGACGCTGGTGTGTTTCAGCATTGCCGCGCTGTCGGTGGAGCTGCTGTTCCCCTACCCCTGGATTTTCGCCATCTCCCTGGCCCTGGCCACATTCTGCCTGACCATGCTCGGCGCCTTGGGCGAACGCTATGGCGCGATTGCTTCGGCCACCTTGATCCTGTCGGTCTACACCATGATCGGCGTGGACCAGCGCGGCGGCGCCGTCAGTGATTTCTGGCATGAACCGTTGCTGCTGGTGGCCGGTGCCGCCTGGTACGGCGCGTTATCGGTGCTGTGGCAGGCGCTGTTTTCCAACCAGCCGGTGCAGCAGAGCCTGGCGCGGTTGTTCCGTGAGCTGGGGCGCTACCTGAAGCTCAAGTCGTCGTTGTTCGAACCGATTCGCCAACTGGACGTGGAAGCCCGCCGCCTGGAACTGGCCCAGCAAAACGGCCGGGTGGTGGCGGCGCTGAATGCGGCGAAGGAAATCATCCTGCACCGCGTCGGCAATGGCCGACCCGGCTCGAAGGTCAGTCGCTACCTCAAGCTGTACTTCCTGGCCCAGGACATCCACGAACGCGCCAGCTCGTCCCACTATCCTTACAACGCCCTGGCCGATGCGTTTTTCCACAGCGATGTGCTGTTCCGCTGCCAACGCCTGCTGCGCCAGCAAGGCAAGGCCTGCCAGGCCCTGGCCGAGTCGATCCAGCTGCGCCAGCCGTTCATCTATGACGACAGCTTCGCCGAAGCCCTCAGCGACCTGAACGCCTCCCTGGAACACCTGCGCATCCAGAGCAACCCGGCCTGGCGCGGCCTGCTGCGCTCCTTGCGCGCCCTGGCGGCCAACCTGTCCACCCTTGACCGCCTGCTCGGCGACGCCAGCAACCCCGACGCCCTGGCCGATGCCACCGACAGCAACCTGCTGGACCGCGCCCCACGCAACCTGAAGGAAATGTGGACGCGCCTGCGTACCCAACTCACGCCGACATCGCTGCTGTTCCGCCATGCGCTGCGCCTGTCCCTGGCGCTGACCGTCGGCTACGGCATGCTGCATGCGATCCACGCCTCCCAGGGCTACTGGATCATCCTCACCACGCTGTTCGTTTGCCAACCGAACTACGGTGCCACGCGGCGCAAGCTTGGCCAGCGAATCATCGGCACCGCCATCGGCCTCACCGTGGCGTGGGCGCTGTTCGACCTGTTCCCAAGCCCGCTGGTGCAATCAATGTTCGCCATCGCCGCCGGCCTGGTGTTCTTTATCAACCGCACCACCCGCTACACCCTGGCCACGGCAGCGATCACCCTGATGGTGCTGTTCTGCTTCAACCAGGTGGGCGATGGGTACGGACTGTTCCTGCCACGCCTGTTCGATACCCTGCTCGGCAGCCTGATCGCGGGCCTGGCGGTGTTCCTGTTCCTCCCGGACTGGCAAGGCCGACGCCTGAACAAAGTGCTGGCCAACACCCTGACCTGCAACAGCATCTACCTGCGCCAGATCATGCAGCAATACGCCGCCGGCAAGAGCGACGACCTGGCCTACCGCCTGGCCCGGCGCAATGCCCACAACGCCGATGCGGCGCTGTCCACTACCCTGGCGAATATGCTGATGGAACCTGGGCATTTCCGTAAGGAAGCGGATGTGGGCTTCCGCTTCCTGGTGCTGTCGCACACCTTGCTCAGCTACCTGTCGGGGCTCGGGGCACACCGCGAAACCCAACTGCCGGCCGAAGTGCGCGCGCACTTGATCGATGGCGCCGGCAATAGCCTGGCGGCGAGCATTGACGAAATCGCCACCGGGCTGGCGAACAAGCAGCCGATTGCGATTCAGAGCGATGCCGAGGAGGCCTTGGCGGCGGATCTGGAGCAGATGCCGGATGAGATTGATGAAGGGCAGCGATTGGTGCAGACACAGTTGGCGTTGATTTGCCGGCAATTGGGGCCGTTGCGCACGCTGGCGGCGCATCTGATCAAGGACACCAGCGCGGCTTAGGCCGCTATCGGGGGCAAGCCCCCTCCCACTGTTGACTGTGTTCACAAATCAAAACTGTGGAGGGGGCTTGCTCCCGATGAGGCCCGCACAGGCACTACATGCCATGGGCCTTCATCAGCCGCTCATAACTGCCATCCGCCTTCATCCTGGCAATCTCGCGGTCAAAGCTCGCCACAATCTGCGCATGCTCAGGGTTCTTCAGGCTGACCAGGATATGCAGGCTGTTTTCGCTCAGCGGCGTGGGCAGAAACTCCACCGCATTGCGCACCCGCACCGACTCGCGCGACAGGTAATAGCGCGCCACATACTCATCCTCCACGGTCAACCGCACCCGCTGCGCCGCCAGCATGCGTACCGCCATGGCGAAGTTATGCACCGGCACTTTCTGCAACTGCCCATCCCCATCGAACGCCGCTGAATAGGCATAACCGCGCACCACGGCAATGGGATAGTCGTGCAACTGCTCCAGGTTCTGAAACTCGATGGGATCGTCACGGCGCTTGATGAAACGCACGCGATTGAGCAGGTATTCGCCGGAAAACTGCCCCAATTGTGTACGGGCCTCGTCGTACCAGGCGTTGACCAGCACGTCATAGCGCCCATCGCCCACCCCCATCAGCGCTCGCGCCCAGGGTACCTGTTGGAAGTCACTGGCATAGCCCGCACGGGCCAGGGCCGTGGTGACTATATCGGTGGCCAGGCCACCGTTGATCAAGGTGGCATCGGTAAACGGTGGCCAGGCATCCGCGACCAGGCGCAGACGCTGTGCGAACACAGGTGTCGCCAGCAACAACACTCCAATCAAAGCAACGGCACGAGACAATCGCGGCATGCTCAAAGTCCTTGGCGGCGGGCGGTGGCCTTGGCTCAGGCAGGGCCTGAGGTTCTAACATTAGCTCAGATTACACAAAGAAACGGACGTCGAGAGCACTCAATGATGGCAAATTGATTTCATTCACAAAAATAGTCGATTTAGACAGAGTCGCCCGCCGCGCTTACTATCCAGAACAGACATTCAAGCGAGAACACACCATGACAGTCGATTGGGTCTGTAAACATCACACCGACCTGGGCAAGGAGCAGCTGTACGCCATTTTGCGTTTGCGCGGCGAGGTCTTCGTTGTCGAGCAGAAGTGCGTCTACCAGGATATCGACGGGCAAGACCTGGCGGGCGATACCCATCACCTGATGGCGTGGAAAGACGACGAGCTGGTGGCCTACCTGCGCCTGCTGGACCCGGAGTCCCAGGGCGGCGACGTGGTGATCGGCCGCGTGATCGTGGCGCCGGTTGCACGGGGAACCGGGCTGGGGCACCAGATGATGGAAGAAACCCTCAGGCAGATTGACGAGATCTGGCCTGAGACGCCGATCTTCCTGTCAGCCCAGGCCCATCTGCAGGGGTATTACGGGCGGTATGGGTTTGTGGTGGCGGGTGAGGAATACCTGGAGGATGACATTCCGCATATCGGGATGCGGCGTACTTGAGGCTTGCTCCCGATAGCGTCGGCCCCGCCACCGCTGAACTCAGGGGTAACCGAGAACCCGCTTGATCTGGCTGAGATTCACCTCGATCCACCCACGATCAATCGCGCCCCAATCGCGAATCCGATAATGCCCGGCATGGTTGCGGGCCCCCTCTGCCTGCTCGAACTCACACACAATATCCAGGTCCGCCAGCGCCGCAATCGTGTCCTGCGCGGTGCGCCGGGGCATGCCGGTGACGTCGGTCAGCGCCGGGACGCTGCTGGCCAGCCCACTGTCGATCAGGTACGCCACGTACAGGCGGCGGTAGAAGCTGCTTTTGGTCTTGCTCACATCCATGGTTGGTCGCCTTGTGCGGTCAGGGCTTGCCCTGCAGGTCGCGATACGTGAGGTACACCCGCAGGTCGAATTCCACCTGGTGGTAGCCGGGCATCATGTAGTCGCAGAGTTTGTAGAACGCCTTGTTGTGGTCCGATTCCTTGAAGTGCGCCAGCTCGTGAACCACGATCATGCGCAGGAATTGCGGCGCGGCCTCTTTGAACAGCGAGGCAATGCGGATCTCTTTCTTGGATTTGAGGTTGCCGCCCTGCACCCGTGAAATTGTGGTGTGCAGGCCAAGGGCGCGGTGGGTCAGGTCCAGGCGGTTATCGAACAGCACTTTGTCGATGGCCGGCGCGTTGCGCAGGTGTTCCTGCTTCAAGGCCTGGGCATAGGCGTACAGGGCTTTGTCGCTCTGCACCCCATGGCGGTCGGGGTAACGCTGCTCCAGGTAGGCGCCCAACTGGTCCTTGGCGATCAGTTGGCGTACTTGCTCCTGGAGGGCTGCGGGGTAGGCCTGGAGGTATTTCAGCGCGGTCATTGGGGTCTGCAACAGGATTCGAATGGCGCCAGTGTAGCGAATTCAGTGCGTGCGGGCGCGTGACCAGTCGACCACTTCTTCAGCCATCAAGGGCTGCGCCGCCCACGGCCCCTGGATAAACGGGCAACCCTGGGCCTTGAGCCACTGGGCCTGCTCCTGGGTTTCCACGCCCTCGGCCACCACGACCACCTCAAAATGCCCACACAGCTCGATAATGCTGCGCGCCATCGCCGCGTCCCGCACCGAGCCCGGCAGCCGCGCAACCAATTGCGGATCAAGCTTGAGTGTATCGAAGGCCAGGTCGCGCAAATGCGCCAGGGAACATTGTCCCGAACCGAAGTCATCCAGGGCGATACGCACCCCGATACGGCGCAGCAACTGGAGCTGCTTGGCGGCCTCTTCCAGGTTACTCATCAGGCAGTCCTCGCCGATTTCCACCTCCAACTGGTGCCCCTCCAGCCCATAGCGCTCCAGCATCTGCTGCAGTTGATTGACCAGGTTGGGCATATTGAACTGGCTGCTGCTCAGGCTCACGCTCAGCACCAATTCATCGTCGAACGCGGCCTGCCACGCCTGGCGCTGGGCGGCGATCTGCTGGTAAATCCATGCGCTCAGTTGGCTGATCAGCCGTGCTTCTTCCAGCAACGGTAAAAACAGCCCCGGCGGCACATCGCCGACGCTGGGGTGCTGCCAGCGCAACAACACCTCAACGCCGCGCAAACGCCCATCCACCAGTGAAACCTGGGGCTGATAGACCAAGGTGAAATCCTTGTTTTGAATCGCCGTACGCACGCTGTCTTCGAGCATCAACCGCGAGCGGGCGCGGCCGTTCATTTCCTGGTCGTAATAGCGATATTGCTGACGGCCGGCGCGCTTGGCTTCGTACATGGCGATGTCGGCCGCACGTAGCAAACCACTCAAATCCGCGCCGCAATCCGGAAAGGTGGCAATGCCGATGCTGACGCCGAGCATGACATCCAAACCGTCGACCTGCTGGCACACCGACACTCGTTCGATCAATTTTTCCGAGATCTTTGCCGCCTGCTCCGGAAACTCCAGCTCCAGCAACGCCGTGAATTCATCGCCGCCCATGCGGCCGATAATGTCGTAGGAACGCAGGCAGCCCTGCAATTGCTCCGAGACCCAGCGCAATACACGGTCGCCGGCATCATGGCCCAGGGAATCGTTGACCCGCTTGAAACCGTCGAGGTCCAGGTACAGCAACACCAGGGACTGCTCTGTCCGCTCACTGCGCGATAAGGTGTTTTCCACCGCCTGGTAAAAACCGCGCCGGTTCAGCAGACCGGTCAGCGGGTCGGTCACGGCCTGGAACTCCAACTGCTGGTGCAAGTGACGCACTTCGGACATATCCAGCACCGTCACCACCATGGCCTTCTGTTCAGCGGGCAGCGGCGCACAGGACAACGCCACCGGCACCTGCTGGCCGCGGCCGGTGCGCAGGAGCGCATCATGCAGGCGCCAGGTCTCACCGCGGCGGTAGCCGGCGTACATCTGCGATTCCAGCCAGACGGGCACGTGGGGCTTCTGCAGGAAACTCAGGAACTCCTGGCCTTGCAGCTCCTGGATCGTGGCATTGAGCAGGCGCGAAATCGCCGGGTTGGCGTATTCGATCACGCCCTCTTCACTCACCACCAGGATGCCCTCGGCGGCGTTGTCCAATACCGAGGCATTGAACGCCCGGGCGGACTCCAGGTCATGGCTCAGGCGCTGCAAGGCCCGGCGGTTGCGCTGGTGCTCCAGCAACGCCTGGACCTTGGGCTTGAGGACGTGCGGGTCGAAGGGCTTGAACAGGTAGTCGATGGCGCCGCTGGCGTAGCCTTCCAGCACGGCGGCGGAGGATTGAGCGTTGGCGCTCAGAAAGATGATCGGGGTCATGCGCGTGCGCTGGCTGCCGCGCATCAAGCGGGCGACTTCGAAACCGTCCATGCCGGGCATCATCACATCCAGCAGCACCAGGTCGACCTCATGCTGCAGCAGCAACTCCAGGGCTTCCACCCCGGACGCGGCCGTTACCACCACCCAATCATCACGTTGCAGAAGCGCACGCATGCTGATCAGATTTTCCGGGTAGTCATCGACCACCAGAAGAACCGAACTGCCATCGCCATGAGGTGGAGCGCATTCCATGCTAGGTCTCTTCCTTGGGTCTACTCCGGTCACTTCTGAGAGAAAACCCGGACAAACATTGAGGCCTCACTCTAGCCCCGGATCCTGAAAATCAGAAGTGACGTGGACGCCATCATTGCGCCAAAGTTCAGTCAGCCGACTAACGGTCAACCTCTACAGCCCGCGGTTCATGGGAAACATGGCTTTTTGGCATTCCCTTGGCGCCAATAAATTGCCAGCAAACGTTTAACAACTGGCCGACCACCGCCTATAAAGAACCTGTCAGGCCCCCGGGCCAAAGCCTTCACCCCCTGTAAAAGGCCAATGCCATGATCGACCTCTCCACTTGGAACCTGAGCATTCCGGTCGGCTCGCCCCCCGCGACCATCGACACGCCAAAGCTACTCAGTGGCTTCAACGACCAATACTTCCAGGCCGAAGGCAGCAACGTGCAATTCTGGACACCCGTCACCGGCACCCGCACCGAAAACGCCGTGTACCCGCGCAGCGAACTGCGCGAAACCTACGCCGACGGCCGCCTGCGCAACTGGACCTACCCCGAAGCCGACAACTTCCTGCGCGCCACCCTCGCGGTCAACCAGGTGCCCTCCAGCGGCAAGATCGTCATCGGCCAGATCCACGCCTACGACAGCCAGAAACCGCTGATCAAGCTCGAATACCAGTTCAAGGAAAAGACCCAGACCGGCAACATCGTCGCCAAGGTGCGCATGCGCCCGGACGAAGATGAAAGCCGCGTGATCATCGTCGCGTCCAACGTGCCGCTGGAGAAAAGCTTTACCTACGTGATCAACCTCAACAAAGCCGGGCTGCTCAGCGTGTACGCCGCTGACAGTGAGTGGAACGAGCGCATTGGTGCGGCGTGGGCCGCCAAGCCCTTGTACTTCAAGGCGGGCGCTTATGTGCAGGACAACAGTGGGGACAGCAAGGAAGGTGCGAAGGTGACGTTTGCGAAGTTGGATATTGATCACGAGTGAACGGATCGGCCTCGATTCGAGCAGGCAATGCCCGATGGGCGCAAGACTGATTTCCTGCCAAAAAAAAGCCCGCATCGCTGCGGGCTTCTTTTTTAACGCCAGAGGCTTAGTTCACCTTAGCGTTCAACTCACCTTTCAGGTAACGCTGGTACATCGCTTCCAACGAGATCGGCTTGATCTTCGAAGCGTTGCCGGCGGTGCCGAAGGCTTCGTAGCGAGCGATACACACATCACGCATCGCGGTCACGGTGGCGCCGAAGAATTTACGTGGGTCGAATTCGCTCGGGTTGGTGGCCATCAGGCGACGCATCGCGCCGGTGGACGCCAGGCGCAGGTCGGTGTCGATGTTGACCTTGCGCACGCCGTACTTGATGCCTTCGACGATTTCTTCAACCGGCACGCCGTAGGTTTCTTTGATGTCGCCGCCGTACTGGTTGATGATCGCCAGCCATTCCTGCGGGACCGAGGAAGAACCGTGCATCACCAGGTGGGTGTTAGGGATGCGTTTGTGGATTTCCTTGATGCGGTCGATGGCCAGTACGTCGCCGGTCGGCGGCTTGGTGAACTTGTAGGCGCCGTGGCTGGTGCCGATGGCGATCGCCAGGGCGTCCACTTGGGTCTTCTTGACGAAGTCGGCGGCTTCTTCCGGGTCGGTCAGCATCTGGCTGTGATCCAGCACGCCTTCGGCGCCGATGCCGTCTTCTTCACCGGCCATGCCGGTTTCGAGGGAGCCCAGGCAACCCAGTTCGCCTTCAACCGAAACGCCGCAGGCGTGGGCCATGGCCACGGTTTGTTGGGTTACGCGTACGTTGTACTCGTAGTCGGTCGGGGTCTTGCCGTCTTCGCCGAGGGAGCCGTCCATCATCACCGAGCTGAAGCCCAGTTGGATGGAACGCTGGCACACGTCAGGGCTGGTGCCGTGGTCCTGGTGCATGCACACCGGGATGTGCGGGAATTCTTCGATCGCAGCGAGGATCAGGTGACGCAGGAACGGGGCACCGGCGTATTTGCGCGCACCGGCCGAAGCCTGGACGATCACTGGGGAGTCGGTCTTGTCAGCGGCTTCCATGATGGCGCGCATCTGCTCAAGGTTGTTGACGTTAAAGGCTGGGACGCCGTAGCCGAACTCGGCTGCGTGGTCCAGCATTTGACGCATGCTGATAAGTGCCATTGTGTTGTCTCTCCCGGTCGAGGGTCGTTAATCGTGCAAGCCTGCCGTAGCGGCGGCTGCTATTCAAGTTATTGCAGGTCAGGCTTTGCATGCCTGGCGTGCTGAATCGTTATTGCTGATGTGGGAGGGGGGCTTGCCCCCGATGACAGCCTGTCAGTGATGACTCTGTTGGCTGATCCACCGCTATCGGGGGCAAGCCCCCTCCCACATTTGGATCTCATCAAATTTGAAATCTTATTGGGCCTTGCAGCCCCGCCCGATCAAATCGTCGGTGGCAACCCAGTAAACCAGGCCTTCCTCACCTTTTGTGTGAAACGCCAACTGGTCGTTGCTGTACAGCACGCCAGAGGCGGCAACGTCCTGTTTGAGGCGATAAACCTGGTCGGAACCGCCAAGGCGTACATCCACCTCACTGCGGGCCTGGTTGGCGAAGCGCCAGTTGACCTCGGCCTTGCTGTCGCAGGTCCAGGTGGTCCACTTATCAGCAGGCTCTGCCTTGTTGAACATATTCATGCTGCTGCAACCGGCCAGTAGGGCCAGGGCTGCCAGGGCGAAAACGCCTTTCATTGCCAATCCTCGCAGCGGGGCCAAAGGCCGCCGATGCCATCGGTTAGTTGATCAGACCCGTCAAGGGCAACCCTGTTCCTGACCGTTGGGCGCGGAGTCGTATTTCTCCAGCCGTTCGTTGCCGATGCGCTTGTTGATCACCGGCATGGTCTCGGCTTGCCAGTCAGCCTGATAGCAGCTTTTTTTCTGCTCCGTGGCAGGTTTGCCTGCCGCCGGCGCTGCGCTTGGCGTGCTGCCGCAGCCGGCCAACAGGCCCGCTGCGATCACCATTGCCAACGACTTGATCATGGGAATACTCCTTTTCCGGATCACGAGCCTTAGCCTTTGGCTCGGGTTTCCAGCACTTCAACGGCCGGCAGGACTTTGCCTTCGACGAATTCGAGGAATGCACCGCCACCGGTAGAAATGTAGGAGATCTGGTCGGCAACGCCATATTTATCGATGGCCGCCAGGGTGTCGCCGCCGCCGGCGATGGAGAATGCCGAGCTGTCTGCGATGGCCTTGGCCAGCACTTTGGTGCCGTTGCCGAACTGGTCGAACTCGAACACGCCGACCGGACCGTTCCACAGGATGGTCTGGGAGGCTTTCAGCAGCTCTGCGAAGTTGGCTGCAGTTTGCGGGCCGATGTCCAGGATCATGTCGTCGGCGGCCACGTCGGCGATGAGCTTGACGGTGGCTTCGGCGGTTTCAGCGAACTCCTTGGCAACCACCACGTCCACCGGCAACGGCACGCTGACCTTGGCGGCGATGGCACGGGCGGTGTCGAGCAGGTCCGGCTCATACAGGGACTTGCCCACCGGGTGGCCTGCTGCCGCCAGGAAGGTATTGGCAATGCCGCCGCCAACGATCAACTGGTTGCAGATCTGGCTCAGGCTGTTGAGCACGTCCAACTTGGTGGACACCTTGGAGCCGGCAACGATGGCAGCCATCGGTTGGGCCGGAGCGCCCAGGGCCTTGCCCAGTGCCTCCAGTTCAGCCGCCAGCAATGGGCCGGCAGCCGCCACCTTGGCGAACTTGGCCACGCCGTGGGTCGAACCCTCGGCACGGTGGGCAGTGCCGAACGCGTCCATCACGAACACGTCGCACAGCGCGGCGTATTGCTGGGCCAGTTCGTCGCTGTTCTTTTTCTCGCCTTTGTTGAAGCGCACGTTTTCGAACAGCACGATGTCGCCAGGCTTAACGTCGACACCGCCCAGGTAGTCAGCCACCAGCGGCACATCACGGCCCAGGGCCTTGCTCAGGTAGTCGGCTACCGGCTTGAGGCTGTTTTCGGCGGAGAACTCACCTTCGGTCGGGCGACCCAGGTGGGAGCAGACCATCACGGCCGCGCCTTTTTCCAGGGCCAGCTTGATGGTCGGCAGCGAGGCCAGGATTCGCGCATCGCTGGTGACAACACCGTCCTTGACGGGGACGTTGAGGTCTTCGCGAATCAGTACGCGCTTACCTTGCAGATCGAGGTCGGTCATCTTCAACACGGTCATGGGTGGCAGTTCCTGAATTACTGTTGAGGTTGTTTAGAGGCGATATGCAGATAATGTTCCGCAACATCCAGCATTCGGTTGGCAAAGCCCCATTCGTTGTCGAACCAGGCCAGGATGTTCACCAGCCTCGGGCCGGAAACGCGGGTCTGGCTGGCATCGACAATCGCCGAATGCGGGTCATGGTTGAAATCACAACTGGCGTGGGGCAACTCGGTGTAGGCCAGCAAGCCTTTGAGCGGGCCGCTGGTGGCGGCGTCGCGCAGGATCCGGTTGACCTCCGTCGCATCCGTGTCGCTGACGGTTTGCATGGTGATGTCCAGACAGGACACGTTCACCGTCGGCACCCGTACGGCTTTGGCCTGGATTCGCCCGGCAAGTTCCGGCAGCAGGCGTTCGATGCCGCGCGCCAGACCGGTGGATACCGGAATCACCGACTGGAACGCCGAGCGTGTGCGGCGCAGGTCTTCATGATGATAGGCGTCGATCACCGGCTGGTCGTTCATCGCCGAGTGAATGGTGGTGATCGACACGTAGTCCAGGCCGATCGCCTGATCCAGCAGGCGCAACAGTGGCACGCTGCAGTTGGTGGTGCAGGAGGCGTTGGACACCAGCAGCTCATTGCCGGTCAGGCAATCCTGGTTGATGCCGAAGACGATGGTGGCGTCGACATCCGCCTCGCTGGCCATCGGCTGGGAAAACAGCACACGGGGAGCGCCGGCGTCGAGGAAACGCTGGCCATCGGCACGGGTGTGATAGGCACCGGAGCATTCCAACACCAGGTCGACGCCCAGCGCCGCCCAGTCGATGCCCTCGGGGGTGGCGCTGCGCAACACTTTCACGCAGTCGCCGTTGATATGCAGACAATCGCCTTCGACCCGCACTTCGCCGGGAAAGCGGCCGTGGGTGGAATCAAAGCGTGTCAGGTATTCGATGCTGGCCATGTCGGCCAGGTCGTTGATCGCGACAATTTCAAACCCGGCTGCCGCCCCTCGCTCGAACAGAGCACGCAAGACGCAACGACCAATGCGGCCGTAGCCGTTGAGTGCAACTTTGTAGGGACGCGTTTGGGGCATGGGGTTCTCGATCGAGGTTAGTTCGGTGTTGAATGCAGTATCGCCATCGCGGGCAAGCCCGCTCCCACATCAGACCGCGATCCAAATGTGGGAGCGGGCTTGCCCGCGATAGCGCCAGTACAGACAACGCAGACTGACTTAGTCTTCCAGCAGCTCTTCAGCCTGACCCAGGATGTTTTCCAGGGTGAAACCGAACTCTTCGAACAACGCTGGCGCCGGCGCCGACTCACCGTAGGTGGTCATGCCGATCACGCGGCCTTCCAGGCCCACGTACTTGTACCAGTAGTCGGCGTGAGCCGCTTCGATGGCGATACGCGCGCTGACCTGCAACGGCAGGACCGATTGCTTGTAGCCGGCGTCCTGGGCTTCGAACACGCTGGTGCACGGCATGGACACAACGCGCACGTTACGGCCTTGGGCAGTCAGCTTGTCGTACGCCTGAACGGTCAGGCCCACTTCGGAACCGGTGGAGATCAGGATCAGCTCCGGCTCGCCGATGCAGTCCTTGAGCACGTAGCCGCCGCGGCTGATGTCGGCGATCTGCGCGTCGGTACGCACCTGGTGTTGCAGGTTCTGACGGGAGAAGATCAGCGCCGAAGGGCCGTCCTTGCGCTCGATCGCGTGCTTCCAGGCCACCGCGGATTCCACCGCGTCGGCTGGGCGCCAGCAATCCAGGTTCGGCGTGGTGCGCAGGCTGGTCAGTTGCTCGACCGGCTGGTGCGTCGGGCCGTCTTCGCCGAGGCCGATGGAGTCGTGGGTGTACACATGGATCACGCGCTTCTTCATCAGCGCGGCCATACGTACGGCATTGCGCGCGTACTCCATGAACATCAGGAAGGTCGCGCCGTAAGGCACCAGACCGCCGTGCAGGGACACGCCGTTCATGATGGCACTCATGCCGAATTCGCGCACGCCGTAGTACATGTAGTTGCCGCTGGCGTCTTCGGCCGAGACACCTTTGCAGCCTTTCCACAGGGTCAGGTTGGAACCGGCCAGGTCGGCCGAACCACCGAGGAACTCAGGCAGCAGCGGGCCAAAGGCATTCAGGGTGTTCTGGCTGGCTTTACGGCTGGCGATGGTCTCGCCCTTGGCCGCGACTTCGGCGATGTAGGCCGAGGCTTTTTCCGAGAAATCGGCAGGCAGGTCACCGGCCAGGCGGCGTACCAGCTCATTGGCCAGCTCAGGGAATTCGGCGGAGTAGGCAGCGAAACGCTGGTCCCACTCGGCTTCGGTGGCCAGGCCTTTTTCCTTGGCATCCCATTCGGCGTAGATGTCGACCGGGATTTCGAACGGGCCGTGGTTCCACTTCAGCGCTTCGCGGGTCAGGGCGATTTCCGCGTCACCCAGTGGGGCGCCGTGGCAGTCTTCCTTGCCTTGCTTGTTCGGCGAGCCGAAGCCGATGGTGGTCTTGCAGCAGATCAGGGTCGGCTGCGCGCTCTTGCGGGCGGTGTCGATGGCGGTCTTGATCTCTTCCGGATCGTGGCCGTCGACATTGCGGATTACCTGCCAGTTGTAGGCTTCGAAACGCTTGGGGGTGTCATCGGTGAACCAGCCTTCGACTTCGCCGTCGATGGAGATGCCGTTGTCATCGTAGAAGGCGATCAGCTTGCCCAGGCCCAGGGTGCCGGCCAGGGACGCGACTTCGTGGGAAATGCCTTCCATCATGCAGCCATCACCCAGGAACACATAGGTGTGGTGATCGACGATATCGTGGCCAGGGCGGTTGAACTGCGCGCCCAGGACTTTTTCAGCCAGCGCGAAGCCCACGGCATTGGCCAGGCCTTGGCCCAGGGGACCGGTGGTGGTCTCGACGCCTGGGGTGTAGCCGAATTCCGGGTGACCCGGGGTGCGGCTGTGCAGCTGGCGGAAGCTCTTGAGGTCATCGATGGTGACGTCGTAGCCGGTCAGGTGCAGCAGCGAGTAGATCAGCATCGAGCCGTGGCCGTTGGACAGTACGAAGCGGTCACGGTCGGCGAACGACGGGTTGCTCGGGTTGTGCTTCAGGTAATCACGCCAAAGTACCTCGGCGATATCCGCCATGCCCATCGGGGCACCGGGATGGCCGCTGTTGGCTTTTTGCACGGCATCCATGCTGAGGGCACGAATGGCGTTGGCACGCTCACGACGGCTGGGCATCGCTGTTCTCCTGAGGATTTTGAAGAGTGAATGATTAAAAGAAACGGAAAAAAGGATCGGCATTTTCCCTCAGCCACCGCCTGCGGGCAATGACAGATAGTCACTTGCAGGTGTTTTTCCTGTGCTTTGGGCGGCAATCGCTTGCAGAAACCTTTAACCGCTTCGTCTAAAGGTTATAGCGGCCGCTTATAACCGCCACTTATCGATCAATATCAAAACTTTTTGATATTGACCTTGCGGGGATACTCACCCGTCACTAGACTGCTGGCCTTATGAACCTACCCGTGCCCACCCTGCGTACTGACGACGGCGAAGAGCTGGCAGCCTTGTGCAAGGCCGCTGGCGACCCATTGCGTCTGAACGTATTGCGCGCACTGACCAACGACTCATTCGGCGTACTGGAACTGGCACAGATCTTCGCCATCGGCCAGTCGGGCATGAGCCACCATCTGAAGGTGCTGGCCCAGGCCGACCTGGTCGCCACCCGCCGCGAAGGCAATGCGATTTTCTACCGTCGCGCCCTGCCCCACGCCGACCTGCTCGGCGGCAAGTTGCACGCGGCCCTGCTTGAGGAAGTGGACAGCCTGAGCCTGCCCCATGACGTGCAGTCACGCATCGGCCAGGTCCACGGGCAACGTGCCGCCGCGAGCCAGGACTTTTTCGCACGGGTTGCCGAAAAATTTCGCGCCCAGCAGGACCTGATCGCAGGCCTGGCCCAATACCGCGACAGCGTACTGGCGCTACTGGACAAGCTGAGCTTCAGTGAAGAAGCGACGGCGCTGGAAGTCGGGCCCGGAGATGGCGGCTTCCTGCCGGAACTGGCACGCCGCTTTCGGCAGGTCACGGCGCTGGACAACAGCCCGGCGATGCTCGAACTGGCACGCCAGCTCTGTGAGCGCGAGGCATTGGGCAATGTCAGCCTGCAGTTGGCTGACGCCCTGAGCAGCACAACGATCAAGGCCGATTGCGTGGTGCTGAACATGGTCCTGCACCATTTCGCCGCCCCCGCCGACGCCTTGAAGCAAATGGCCGGGTTGCTGCACCCCGGCGGTAGCCTGTTGGTTACGGATTTATGCAGCCACAACCAGAATTGGGCCAGGGAGGCCTGCGGTGATCTCTGGTTGGGTTTTGAACAGGACGATCTGGCCCGTTGGGCCACCGCTGCGGGACTCGTTCCCGGGGAAAGCCTCTATGTAGGTTTACGTAATGGTTTCCAGATCCAGGTCCGCCACTTTCAGCGACCGACTGGCGACACTCACCATCGGTAAATATCAGGAAAACATCGAGATGAGCGAATACTCCCTTTTCACCTCCGAGTCCGTGTCTGAAGGGCATCCGGACAAAATCGCCGACCAGATTTCTGATGCGGTGCTGGACGCCATCATCGCTGAAGACAAGTTCGCCCGTGTGGCGTGCGAGACCCTGGTGAAAACCGGTGTAGCGATCATCGCTGGCGAAGTGACCACTACCGCCTGGGTTGACCTGGAGCAGATCGTTCGTGACGTGATCACCGACATCGGCTACAACAGCTCCGACGTCGGTTTCGACGGCGCGACCTGCGGCGTGATGAACATCATCGGCAAGCAGTCGCCCGACATCAACCAGGGCGTCGACCGTGCCAAGCCGGAAGACCAGGGTGCCGGCGACCAGGGCCTGATGTTCGGCTATGCCAGCAACGAAACCGAGGTGCTGATGCCGGCACCGATCACCTTCTCGCACCAGCTCGTGCAGCGTCAGGCTGAAGCGCGTAAATCCGGCGTGCTGCCTTGGCTGCGCCCGGACGCCAAGTCCCAGGTGACCTGCCGCTACGAAGGCGGCAAGGTGGTCGGCATTGACGCCGTCGTACTGTCGACCCAGCACAACCCGGACGTTTCCTACGCCGACCTGCGCGAAGGCGTGATGGAGCTGATCGTCAAGCACGTGCTGCCGGCCGAACTGCTGAGCAAGGACACCCAGTTCCACATCAACCCGACCGGCCAGTTCATCATTGGCGGCCCGGTAGGTGACTGCGGCCTGACCGGTCGCAAGATCATCGTCGACAGCTACGGCGGCATGGCCCGTCACGGCGGTGGCGCGTTTTCCGGCAAAGACCCATCCAAGGTTGACCGTTCGGCCGCCTACGCCGGTCGCTACGTGGCCAAGAATATCGTTGCTGCCGGCCTGGCCGAGCGTTGCGAGATTCAGGTGTCCTACGCCATCGGCGTGGCCCAGCCTACGTCGATCTCGCTGAATACCTTCGGCACCGGCAAGATCAGCGATGACAAGATCATCAAGCTGGTGCGCGAGATCTTCGACCTGCGCCCTTACGCGATCACCACCATGCTCGACCTGCTGCACCCGATGTACCAGGAAACCGCAGCCTACGGCCACTTCGGTCGCACCCCAGCGCAGAAGACCGTCGGCGACGACACCTTCACCACCTTTACCTGGGAAAAAACCGACCGCGCCAACGACCTGCGCACTGCCGCCGGCCTGTAATCGCCCACGGTACATAAAGCCTCGCCGGGTTTGCCCGGCGGGGCTTTTTCTTGCCTGCGGGACCGCCTTCACATTTTTTGGATCCAAAGCTTGCAGGCACAATAATGGCCCTCTAGAATCCGCGCCCTCTCGGGCCTTCACCTTATTTTGGATATTGCCCTGCACCCGCCCGGGACTCATAAGTGCGCAGGCAATCGAACATTGAGGTTTTTCATGCGCATCTCCACGCTCGCCCCTGCCGCCCTTCTGCTCAGCCTGTTCGCCCTGCCGGCCCACGCCGCCGACCTGAGCGCATTGAGTGGCGCCCTGGGCTCCCAGCTGGGTGTCGGCAATTCCGGCGACTGCCAAAAGCAATCCGCAGACCTGCAAACCAAGATCGATGCGGCCGAAGCCAGCAAAGACAGCTTGAAAGTGAAGGCCTTCAAAGCAGCGCAGGACCAGATCAACAAAGGTTGTGACAAACTCTCCGAAGCCCAGGCCAAAGCCGACGCCAAGCAGCAAACCCAGGAAGCCAAGGCTGATAAGCCTGATGCCGTGAAAGCGCTGGGCGGCCTGTTCAAGTAAGCCGAAACACCCGGTAAAAAGCCCCGCAGCGTCGGGGCTTTTTTGTGGGTGAACGGATCATTTAGGCTGGGCGCCCCTTCCGAGCAAGGATGCTCATGATGCGTTTACTGATTGCTCTGCTACTCAGCGCTCTACCCTTTTCGGCCTGGACTGAAAACTGCCCCGATGAGGCCGGGACCCAGGTCGACACCCTGGCCGAACAAATCCGCCTGTGGGACGACAGTTACCACCGCCTCGGCCAATCCCCCGTCAGTGATGAACTCTACGACCAGGCCCGCCAGCGTCTGGCCCACTGGCGCCAGTGCGTGCCCAACCCCACGGCGCCTGATGATCCGCTGGCCAGTTCACGGGGCACCTTGCCGCACCCGGTCGCCCATACCGGCCTCGAAAAGCGCCTGGATGAGCAAGCCGTGGGCGCCTGGCTGGGCACGCGCCGGGATGTATGGATCCAACCCAAGGTGGACGGCGTTGCGGTGACCCTGGTGTACCGCCAGGGCCGGTTGAAACAGCTGATCAGCCGTGGCGATGGCAAGCTGGGCCAGGACTGGTCGGCCTCCGCGCGCAAGATCCCCGGCATTGTCCAGCAACTGCCGGAACCCATCGACCTGGTGCTGCAAGGCGAACTTTATTGGCGCCTCGACGAGCATGTGCAATCGGCACGCGGCGGGCTCAACGCGCGCAGCAGGGTGGCCGGGCTGATGAATCGCCGACAGCTGAGCGACACCGACGCCGCCGGCATCGGCCTGTTTGTCTGGGCCTGGCCAAACGGCCCCGCAGACTTTACCGAACGCCTGGCCACCCTGGCACGCTGGGGTTTCACCGACAGCCAGCGCTACAGCCAGCCCGTCCAGGACATCATCGAAGCAGCACATTGGCGCACCTATTGGTACAACCACCCCCTGCCCTTTGCCAGTGACGGCGTGGTGCTGCACCAGGCGCAGCGCGCACCCGCTGAACGCTGGCAGGCTAGTGCGCCTTATTGGGCGGTCGCCTGGAAGTACCCCGCCTCCAAAGCCCTGGCCCTGGTACGCCAGGTGCAATTCAAGATCGGCCGCACCGGACGCATCACCCCCATTCTGGAACTGGAGCCGGTGCGCCTGGACGACCGCCGGATCAGCCGGGTCAGCGCCGGCTCCTTGAAGCGCTGGCAGGCCCTGGATATTCGCCCGGGCGACCACGTGTCCATCAGCCTGGCTGGCCAAGTGATCCCTCGGCTGGACCAGGTGATCCTGCGCAATACCACCAGGGTCGACCTGCCAGTGCCCGACCCTCGGGACTTTCACGCCTTGAGTTGCTGGCAGCTGGACCCCGGCTGCGAAGAACAGCTGCTCGCACGCCTTACCTGGCTGAGCGGCAACCAGGGCCTGGCATTGCCGCACATAGGCCGCGAGACGTGGAACATATTGATCCAGGCCGGTCTAATCGCAGGCTTTCTCGATTGGTTAACCCTGGATGCGGCAGAGCTTGCTAACATTGATGGCTTCGGTGAGCGCAGCCGCACGCGGCTGCTCGACAGCCTTCACAGCGCTCGGCAACGCCCCTTCGCACAATGGCTCAAGGCCTTGGGTGTACCGCCTGCGGCACGCGGCAACCTGAAGGGCGACTGGCAGACGCTGGTCGCCAGGGACACACAGGCCTGGCTGGCCATCGATGGCATCGGCCCGGGTCGCGCAGCGCAACTGAGCGCTTTTTTTCGCGACCCACACGTACAGACATTGGCTGAAACATTACGTGTGGCCGGAATAGACGGGTTTTGAACCAGACCCAGCCACCTTTAAATCACAGCAGAATTCACCCTGCTATTTGCGACCCCGGAGCTCCACATGAAATTCCTCGCCCCTTTTGCCCTGCTGACCGTCGCAAGCTTCATGGCCACGCCACTGCTGGCTGCCGAAGAAGCCACCCCACTCACCGGCTGCGCCGCCAAGCGCCAGGCCATCAGCACCCAGATCGAACAGGCCAAGGCCCACGGCAACAGCGACCAGCAAGCCGGCCTGGAAAAAGCCCTGAGCGAAGTCACCGCCAACTGCACGGATGCCGCCTTGAGGAAGGAGCGCGAAAACAAGGTACTCGACGCCAAGCACGAGGTCAGCCGCCGTCAGGCCGACCTCGACAAGGCGATGAAAAAAGGCGACGCGGACAAGATCAACAAGCGCAAGGACAAGCTCGCCGAGTCACGCAAGGAACTGCAGGACGCCGTGGAAGAACTCGACCAGTAAAACCGGTCAGTGGTCGCGAAATTGTTTATGGCAGGCACTGCAGGCATCTTCGACTTTCTGTACGGCAGGCGTAAGGTTGCTGGCCTTGTAGGGCTGCACCTGGCTGGCGATCACCAACTCACCGGTGGCCGCTTCCAGATCGCGGGCCAGTTGCTGGAACTGCGCCTGTTTTTGCCACACGTCGTCCTTGGCGCTGGTGTGATCCTCCTCGCGCGCACTCGGAAAGTGTTTCCACGGTTCATGGGACAGCGCATCGAGCTTGACCGCGCCTTCGGCGAATTTCGCGCCATCGAAGGCAATGCGCCCGCGCAACATGCCGCCCAGGTCTTCAGCGGTCTTGAGCATTTGCTTGAAGATCGCCTTGCGCTGGCCCAGGGGCGAATTCGGATCGACGCCGCCGCAGGCGGACAGTGCCAGGCAGGCCAACAGCACAAGCGTCATTTTTTTAAAAGTCATGGTGGCTCAGGTCACGGGAAACGGCGGCCAGTATCCTCGCCCAGCCCGTAAAGACCAATAGCCCTATTAATAATAAGGGTTGTCCACAGGCGCTACGGCGCGGGCAATCGCTTCAGGAACCGTTTGTATGAATCTCACATTGAAACACTGGAGCCGCCGTCTGGCATGGGCTCTGCCGATGATTGCACTGCTGGCAGGCTGTGACGCGGGCAAGGACAGCGGTAAAGACACGGCTAAAGAAGAAGCTGCCAAGCCCCACGCCGTCGCCACCTATGTAAGCGCTCCCTGGGAGGCGTTGCCCGCCGTGTCCGACAGCGACCTGCTGGCCGGCTTCGAATCCTGGCGCAGCGCCTGCCAACGCCTCAAGGCCGACCCTATATGGGGGGCCACCTGCGCAGCAGCGGGTCCCGTGCCAGCCGATGCCGTGGCGGTGCGCGGTTTTCTCAAGGAGCGCCTGGACGTGTTCGGCCTGCGTTCGGCCGACAATACCCCCAACGGCTTGATCACCGGCTACTACGAACCGGTCTATCCCGGCAGCCTGACCAAGACCGCCGCCGCTCACGTACCCGTGTATGGCGTGCCGGATGACCTGATCATCGTCAATCTGGAAAGCATCTACCCGGAACTCAAGGGCAAGCGCCTGCGCGGCCGCCTCGAAGGTCGCGTGCTCAAGCCCTATGACGATGCCAGCGCCATCAACGGCCAGGGCTCCACCGCCAAGCCGATTGCCTGGCTGACCAACCCGATGGACCTGCAATTTCTGCAGATCCAGGGCTCGGGGCGCATTCAACTCAAGGGCGGTCGCCAGCTACGCGTCGGTTACGGCGACCAGAACGGCTACCCCTATCGCCCTATCGGCCGTTGGCTGGTGGAGCAAGGCGAACTGAAGAAAGAAGACGTGACCATGGGCGCCATCAGCGCTTGGGCCAAGGCGCACCCGGAGCGCATCCCGGAACTGCTGGCCAGCAACCCCAGCTACGTATTCTTCAGCGCTCGCCCCGACAGTAATGAAGGCCCGCGCGGTTCGCTGAATGTGCCGTTGACCGCCGGCTACAGCGTAGCGGTGGATCGCAAGGTGATTCCGTTGGGCAGCCTGTTGTGGCTGTCGACTACCAAGCCCGACGGCTCGCCATTGGCACGCCCGGTCGCCGCGCAGGACACCGGCGGTGCAATCACCGGAGAAGTGCGCGCGGATTTGTTCTGGGGCACGGGTGATGCTGCCGGAGAGCTGGCGGGAAATATGAAGCAGCAAGGGCAGATCTGGATGCTGTGGCCCAAGGGCGCGGCGTTGCCGCAGGTGCCGGATGCCCCCACCGGAACCTGACACTCGCCGAAAACACACTGTAGGAACGAGCTTGCTCGCTCCTACAGAAACCGGTTCAGATCGAGACGAAGAAGAAGCTCGCAATAAGCGCCATGCCCACCGCCCACACCAGCGAGCGCAATATCGCCCAGTCGGCCAGGTAGCAAATGATGTACAGCAGGCGGCTGGTGATAAACAGCACCGCCAGCACATTGATGGTCACCAGTTCGGCCGTGCCGGCCAGGTGGGCGATAATCACCGCGGCGGCAAAGGCGGGGGTGACTTCAAAGCTGTTGAGCTGCGCACAGTGGGCGCGCTTGGCAAACCCTTCAAGGGTATCCAGGAAAGCACGCGGGTCGTGGTTCTGCCGCGGCCCGAACTTGCCGCCACTGAACTTGGCCACGCCCGTGCACAGGTAAGGCAGGAAAATCGCGATCAACACACACCAGAAAGCAGCCGTCATCACTCAGTCCTTTTGTCGTTTTATGCAGCGATTAGAGTTCTAGCACTAAAAACCCAATATCGCACCTAACCGCTATGAGCCGCGCGACACCGAAAGGTTCTACCGCACTTTCACCCAAGACCTTGCAACCTCATGCCGCCACTGCGGTCCATCCCCCATTAACAATCCACCACCCCCACCTTCCAAGGACCCCGGATGCTTGAACTTGTCGCCGCCTTCATTTGCCTCACCACCCTGCTCACCTATGTGAACTTCCGCTTTATCGGCCTGCCGCCCACCATCGGCGTGATGGTCACGGCCCTGCTGTTCTCCCTGATCCTGCAAGGCCTGAGCCTGCTCGGCTACCCAGGCCTGGAGGAACGTATCCAGCAACTGATCGGCCAGATCGACTTCGGCGACCTGCTGATGAACTGGATGCTGTCGTTCCTGCTGTTCGCCGGCGCCTTGCACGTCAACTTGAACGACCTGCGCAGCTACCGCTGGCCCATCGGCCTGCTGGCAACCTTCGGTGTGTTGATCGCCACCGTGGTGATCGGCAGCCTGGCGTATTACATCTTCGCCCTGTTTGGCTGGCACGTGAGCTTCCTGTACTGCCTGTTGTTCGGCGCACTGATCTCGCCCACCGACCCCATTGCGGTACTGGGCGTGCTGCGAACCGCCAATGCGTCGAAACCGCTGAAGACCACGATTGTGGGTGAAAGCCTGTTCAACGACGGCACGGCGGTGGTGGTGTTTACCGTATTGCTGGGCATCGCGCAGTTGGGCGAGACGCCTACCGTGGGCGCCACGGCCTTGCTGTTCGCCCATGAGGCAATTGGCGGCGTGGTCTTCGGCGGGCTGATCGGCTATCTGGTGTACCTGATGATCAAGAGCATCGAACAGCATCAGATCGAAGTGATGCTGACCCTCGCCCTGGTCATCGGCGGCTCGGCGATGGCCACCGAACTGCACGTCTCCGCACCGATCGCGATGGTGGTGGCCGGGCTGATCATCGGCAACCTGGGGCGCAAGCTGGCGATGAACGACATGACCCGGCGCTACCTGGACGGCTTCTGGGAATTGCTGGACGACATGCTCAACGCGCTGCTGTTTGCGCTGATCGGCATGGAGCTGCTGCTGTTGCCGTTCAACTGGCTGCACGTGTTCGCGGCCGGTTTGCTGGCGGTGGCGATCCTGCTGTCGCGCCTGCTGACCGTGGCCCCGGCGATCCTGTTGCTGCGCCGCTGGCGGACGGTGCCGCGCGGCACCATCCGTATCCTGACCTGGGGCGGTTTGCGCGGCGGGGTTTCAGTGGCACTGGCGCTGGCCCTGCCGCTGGGCCCGGAGCGCGATCTGCTGCTGAGCATCACCTACATCGTGGTGCTGTTGTCGATCCTGTTGCAGGGTCTGAGCATCGGCAAGCTGGTCAAGCGTGTGACCCGGGACGAACCCCAGGCCACGCCTGACACTCATTGATCCTTGTTGATCTGCTGCGGATGCCTCGGGTCCGCAGCCTTCTTGTCCGGCAGGCTGCCTTCGCTGCGGATCTGCGCATGGCTGATCAAGGCAAAGATAAAGCTGCCACCGATGATATTGCCGGCCAGTGTGGGGCCGGCAAACACCAGCCAGAAATCCTTCCACGGCAACTCGCCGGCAAACACCAGGTACGACACTTCCGCCGAACCCACCACGATATGGGTGAAATCCCCCAGGGCCATCAGGTAGGTGATCAGAATGATGATCCACATCTTGGCGCTTTCCATCGACGGGATCATCCACACCATGGTGGCAATCATCCACCCGGAGACGATGCCCTTGGCGAACATCTGGCCGGCGTCGTTTTCCATGATCTTGCGCCCGATTTCGAGGAAGGCCAGGTCGGTCTTGGTGTCGAAGATCGGCAGGTGCAGCATCACATAGGCCACCAGTAGGGTGCCGCAGAGGTTACCCACCAGCACCACCGACCACAGGCGTAGCAGGCGCCCGGCATTGGCCAGGGTCGGCTTGCTCATTACCGGCAGCACGGCGGTCAGGGTGTTTTCGGTGAACAGTTGCTGGCGCGCCAGGATCACCGCGAGAAAGCCTGCGCAGTAGCCGAAGCTGGCGATCACCTTGAAGGCCTCTCCGTCCGGAAGGCGTGAATTGAGCAGCCCCATGGCCATCAATGACAGGCCCATGGTCAGGCCGGCTGCCAATGCCGACCACCACAAGGCGGCGACGCTGCGCTCCAACTCCTGATCGCCCTGGGTGCGGATAATTTCATGCAGCACCGCCGCGCGGGGCGGCTGGTTCTTGTCGACGTCCTGCTGCTCTTCCTGGGACAGGTTGGGGGTCTTGCCGTCTTCTTGCGTGGCCATGGTGATACCTGAACGGGGGGCGATGTTCAGGTACGACCTATGGTTGATCAAGAGCGTTCACTGGCCCGGCGCAGGTTTACTCGCGGATGCCATCTTCCTGGAACTGGTCCTTGACGTACTTGATCTCGGTGCGCCCATGAGGTGCGGGCAAACCGTCCTCGCCAAGGTTGACGAAGACCATTTTTTCCACGGTGAGGATGCTTTTGCGGGTGATCTTGTTGCGCACTTCACAGGTCAGGGTGATGGAGGTGCGGCCAAACTCGGTAGCAGTGATCCCGAGTTCGATGATGTCGCCCTGGCGCGAGGCGCTGACAAAGTTGATTTCGGAGATGTACTTGGTCACCACGCGCTGGTTGCCCAGTTGGACGATGGCATAGATGGCCGCTTCTTCGTCGATCCAGCGCAGCAGGCTGCCACCGAACAGGGTGCCGTTGGGGTTGAGGTCTTCAGGTTTTACCCATTTGCGGGTGTGGAAGTTCATGGTCACTCCAAAGCGTCTTGCCGAATGATGGGCAACATCATGGCAGAGCCTGCCCCCAAGCTCTATGCGCCATTGCCTATCAACCCCATGTGCGATCTTCATATGGCCGACAGAAAGGCTTGGGAAGTGCCGCTTACACGGCTATAATCGCCCCGCTTCAAAACGGTCATCTTCAGTTGATACCGTTTCTCCCGCCACCTGTCCGAGGGGCGCTGCAGCAGGTTCAACCTGTCAGGCTCGGATGGGGCGTTGTCCGGCCTGGTTGCCCTGGCCTGATACTAAACGCACAACGGCGCCCATTCGCACACTACGAATGGAGGCTCTTCATGAGCGCTGTAATTACGCCTGCAGATTTCAACGACTACAAAGTCGCCGACATGTCCCTCGCCGCCTGGGGCCGTCGCGAAACCTTTATCGCCGAATCCGAAATGCCAGCCTTGATGGGCCTGCGTCGCAAGTACGCCGCCGAGCAACCGCTCAAAGGCGCGAAGATCCTCGGCTGCATCCACATGACCATCCAGACTGCCGTGCTGATCGAAACCCTGGTTGCCCTGGGTGCCGAAGTGCGTTGGTCGTCCTGCAACATCTTCTCGACTCAAGACCAGGCCGCTGCCGCCATCGCCGCTGCCGGTATCCCGGTATTCGCCTGGAAAGGCGAGACCGAAGAAGAGTACGAGTGGTGCCTGGAGCAAACCATCCTGAAAGATGGCTCGCCTTGGGATGCCAACATGATCCTCGACGACGGCGGCGACCTGACCGAGCTGCTGCACAAGAAGTACCCACAGATCCTCGACCGCGTCCACGGCGTGACCGAAGAAACCACCACCGGCGTACACCGCCTGCTGGACATGCTGGCCAAGGGCGAGCTGAAAATCCCGGCCATCAACGTCAACGACTCGGTGACCAAGAGCAAGAACGACAACAAGTACGGCTGCCGTCACAGCCTGAACGATGCCATCAAGCGCGGCACCGACCACCTGCTGTCGGGCAAGCAAGCCCTGGTGATCGGCTACGGTGACGTGGGCAAGGGTTCGTCCCAGTCCCTGCGCCAGGAAGGCATGATCGTCAAAGTCTCCGAAGTCGACCCGATCTGTGCCATGCAAGCCTGCATGGACGGTTTCGAAGTGGTTTCGCCGTTCATCGATGGCGTCAATGACGGCACCGAAGCCAGCATCGACAAGGCCCTGCTGGGCAAGATCGACCTGATCGTGACCACCACCGGTAACGTCAACGTCTGCGATGCCAACATGCTCAAGGCCCTGAAGAAGCGCGCCGTGGTGTGCAACATCGGTCACTTCGACAACGAGATCGACACCGCTTTCATGCGCAAGAACTGGGCGTGGGAAGAAGTGAAGCCGCAGGTACACAAGGTTCACCGTACCGGCGCTGGCGCTTTCGACCCACAGAACGACGACTACCTGATCCTGCTGGCTGAAGGCCGCCTGGTTAACCTGGGCAACGCCACCGGCCACCCAAGCCGCATCATGGACGGCTCGTTCGCCAACCAGGTACTGGCCCAGATCTTCCTGTTCGGCCAGAAATACGCCGACCTGTCGCCAGCCCAGAAAGCCGAGCGCCTGACCGTGGAAGTACTGCCGAAGAAACTCGACGAAGAAGTGGCCCTGGAAATGGTCCGCGGCTTCGGCGGCGTGGTGACTCAGCTGACCAAGACCCAGGCCGACTACATCGGCGTGACCGTCGAAGGTCCGTTCAAGCCGCACGCTTACCGCTACTGATCGGCTTGGCTGCCCGCCCCTTCAGGGGCGGGTTCGCCTTACAGGCTTTCGAGTTCCCAAGGGTATGACCATGTCCCAAGACCGTCGCTACAGCTTCGAGTTCTTCCCCACCAAGACCGATGCTGGGCATGAAAAACTAATGGCGACTGCCAAGCAGTTGGCCACTTACCACCCCGACTTTTTCTCCTGCACCTACGGCGCCGGCGGCTCGACCCGCGATCGTACGATCAACACCGTCTTGCAGCTTGAAAGCGAAGTCAAAATTCCCGCCGCTCCGCATTTGTCCTGCGTGGGCGACAGCAAGGCCGACCTGCGCGGCCTGCTCACTCAATACAAGGCTGCAGGCATCAAGCGCATCGTTGCCCTGCGTGGCGACTTGCCGTCCGGCATGGGCATGGCCAGCGGTGAGCTGCGCTACGCCAATGACCTGGTGAGCTTCATTCGCGAAGAAAGCGGCGATCACTTCCATATCGAAGTGGCCGCTTACCCGGAGATGCACCCCCAGGCGCGCAATTTCGAAGACGATCTGCAGAATTTCGTCCGCAAGGCCAACGCCGGCGCCGACAGCGCGATCACTCAGTACTTCTTCAACGCCGACAGCTACTTCTACTTCGTCGAGCGTGTACGCGCCATGGGTGTGAACATCCCGATCGTGCCGGGCATCATGCCGATCACCAACTACAGCAAGCTGGCGCGCTTCTCCGACGCCTGCGGTGCTGAGATCCCACGTTGGGTGCGCAAGCAACTGGAAGCCTATGGCGACGACGTCAAGAGCATCCAGGCGTTCGGCGAACAGGTGATCAGCAATATGTGTGAAGAATTGTTGCAAGGTGGCGCGCCAGGCCTGCACTTCTATACCCTGAACCAGGCTGAACCCAGCCTCGCGATCTGGAACAACCTTAAACTGCCACGTTAGGCCGGTTTAATCGCTGTACCCAGCCCTCGTTATCACGGGGGCTTTTTTCGTCTACATACCCCCTGGAAAGGAAGCCTGCAGTACATGAATACAGCGTCCCCGACTCCCCGCCCGCAGCTGGTGTACCTGGTATTCGGCGCCGAGACTTATCATCAGGAAGCCGTATTCAGCATCGCCAGCGCCCTGGCCCACCTGGGCGGTCACCAGGACATGCCATTGGACATCCAGGTGTTCAGCGACAATCCGGCCCCCTATCGCGGCTTGCCGGTACAGGTTCACACCCTGGACGACGCCACGCGCAGACGCTGGAGCGAGCCCCACGGCTACCATTTCCGCACCAAGCACGTGCTGTTGCGCCAGGTGCTGGAAACAGCGGAACGGGCGCTGTTGATCGACACCGATACCTTTTTCCACGACTCGCCCATGGCGCTGTTCGAACGCGTCGCGCCCGGCACCGTGCTGTGCAATGCCTTCCACGCCAAGTACGGCGACAACCGCGAAAGCGTGCTGTATGAAGCCCTGGCCAGGCACCTTGAAGACAAAGGCCTGGCCGACGACGACATGTGGCTGCTCAACTCCGGCGTCATGGGCCTGACCCGGCAAGACGCGCACATCCTTGATCGCTCGATCGAGTTGATGGACGAGCTGTTCCCGATGGCCCACGGTGCCTACACCCTGGAAGAGTTCTGCCTGTCGGTGGCCGCGTACCGTTCGCTCAACGTACGCCAGTGCCCCGACCTGATCCACCACTACTGGAGCCGCAAGCAATTGTTCCGGGCCAAGGTCAAGGCGTGGGTCACCAAGCACGCCGCGGACCCCATCTGCGCCCAGGCCCTGGCCGACACCCGCAATGTGTCTGCCCACCTGCCCCGCCCGCCGCGATTGCAACGCTTGATGTACAAGCTGATCACCCTGGCCTTGCCCAAACGCAAGCAGCAGTTCATCCGCGAAATTCTCTACGGCTGCTACGAGCACGAAAATGAATTCGACCAGGCCTGTGGCCCGGTTTGGTGGGACAAGGCTTTGCAGAATCAGGAAGAGCGGCAAAAAAGCCCGGTCGATGCGCACCAGCTCGAGCATTGGTTCGCCAACCCAGTGGTGCGCCTGATTCTGGGCGAGCGACGTGCAGCCATCTATGAACACCTGATGACCTCACCGACAAAATAGCGTCGCCCGCAGATGGGTGTGCCAGCGCTTCTCTTTAGCGCACGGGCGTCGTAACCTCGGGGCATGCCCGTCATTCTGAAGCTGTTGACCGTTGCGCTTTTTACTTGCTTGAGCCTCGCCGCTTATGGCGAGAAATTACGCATTGTCACCGAGCCCTGGGCGCCTTACGTGTATGAGGAACACGGCGCCATGCGCGGGCTGGACTACGAAACCACGGTGATCGTGTTCCAGCGCCTGGGGGTCGAGGTGCAATGGCAGTTCCTGCCCTGGAAGCGCTGTCTGGCCATGCTCGATCAGGGCCATGCCGATGGCGCACTGGATATTTTCCACAGCCACGAACGCGACGCCCTGCTGCTGTACCCCAGCGAACCGTTGTCGGAAGTGGAATTCGTAATGTTCTACGCCAACGAGCGCCCTCACCCGGTCCAAGGCCTCGACGAGCTGGACGGCCTCACTGTCGGCACGTCGCCAGGCTATCTGTACGGCGCGCCATTCAGCGACTCCACCCGGTTCAGCCGCGAGCCGGCCCCCAGCCACGAGGCCAACTTCGGTAAATTGCTGCTGGGACGCATCGACCTGGTGATCACCGACCGCCGGGTCGGCCAGCATGTGATCACGACGCTGGGCCTGGAGGGCAAGGTCAGCCAGGCCCCCGTCGTGGTCAGCCGCCAGCAGCAGTACCTCGCCGTACGCCGTGGCGCGGGGATGGACCTGCTGGTGCAACGCTTTGCCGCCGAACTCAAGCGTTTCAAACAGGAACCGGCCTACGCCGCCTTAAGCGCCAAATATGGTGGAATCCAAGCCAAAACAGCGTCCGGACACACCGTTGAGCAGCAGGAAAGCGGCGCACAGTGATTGCTCTGTTATACTCCGGCCTTTCCGCCAGGCTTACGCCCGGCCGCTGAGGTCCTGAAAAAGGCACCCAACCCCGCTACTGCGCAGCTTTCAGCCCGCGCGAGCCGGTGGAGTGCCCGCCAGACGCAGCAGGACCGGACGGGATTGCGCTCCCCTAAGCGCCATTCACGCCCGGCAAGATTATCCCTCTGGGCCAAGCCCTAACTAAAACAGGATTACTCATGTCCTTTGCTTCCCTCGGTCTCTCCGAGGCTTTAGTCCGCGCCATCGAGGCAGCGGGCTATACCGAGCCTACTCCGGTGCAACAGCGGGCTATTCCCGCCGTGTTGCAAGGTCGCGATCTGATGGTTGCGGCTCAGACAGGTACGGGTAAAACCGGCGGCTTCGCCCTCCCGATTCTGGAGCGGTTGTTCCCCAACGGTCATCCGGACAAATCCCAGCGTCACGGCCCGCGCCAACCGCGCGTACTGGTCCTGACCCCTACCCGCGAACTCGCCGCCCAGGTGCACGACAGCTTCAAGCTGTATGCCCGCGACCTGAAGTTCGTCAGCGCCTGCATCTTCGGCGGCGTCGGCATGAACCCACAGGTTCAGGCCATGTCCCGTGGCGTTGACGTGCTGGTGGCGTGCCCCGGTCGCTTGCTCGACCTGTGCGGCCAAGGCAGCGTCGATTTGTCCCACGTGGAAATCCTCGTGCTGGACGAAGCCGACCGCATGCTCGACATGGGCTTTGTCCATGACGTGAAGAAGGTCCTCGCCCGCCTGCCGGCCAAACGTCAGAACCTGCTGTTTTCGGCAACGTTCTCCAACGACATCACCGCCCTGGCCGGCAAGCTGCTGCACAACCCGGAACGCATCGAAGTCACGCCGCCGAACACCACGGTCGAGCGTATCGAGCAACGCGTATTCCGCCTGGCCGCCAGCCACAAGCGTTCATTGCTGGCGCACCTGATCACCGCCGGCGCCTGGGAACAGGTGCTGGTGTTCACCCGCACCAAGCACGGCGCCAATCGCCTGGCCGAGTACCTGGACAAGCACGGCCTCACCGCCGTCGCCATCCACGGCAACAAGAGCCAGAACGCACGCACCAAGGCCCTGGCCGACTTCAAGGCCGGTGAAGTGCGCATCCTGGTGGCCACCGATATCGCCGCCCGCGGCCTGGACATCGACCAGTTGCCACACGTGGTCAACTTCGAGCTGCCAAACGTCGACGAAGACTACGTGCACCGTATCGGCCGTACCGGCCGTGCCGGTCGTTCGGGTGAAGCCATTTCCCTGGTTGCCCCGGACGAAGAGAAACTGCTGAAAAGCATCGAACGCATGACCAAGCAGAAAATCGCCGATGGCGACCTGATGGGCTTCGATGCCAGCGCCGTTGAGGCCGAAAAGCCTGAAGTGCGCGAGCGTCCGGACGTGCGTAACCCACGCAATCCACGCGGTCCGAAGGGCGATGGCCCGAACGGCGGCGGTGGTGGCGGTGGTCGTCGCGACAAGGGCAAGGACAAGGGCGGCAAGGAAAAAGCGCCAACCAACGGCCGTGGCGAACGCCCGGCCCGTGAGCAGAAGCCCCGTGAAGGCACCCCGGCCCGCGAACAGCGCCAGCCGAGCCAGCCCCCACGTGCCGCAGCCGACCGCGCCCCGGACGAATTCCTCGACGACGACGTGGACAACTTCGGTAACCGCGTGGACTACGTGCCCCAGGCCAAACCGGCCCAGGGCCGCGGCCGTCGTCCAGGTGCTCCGGCACAGGGCGCAGGCGCCGGCGCTCCACGTGGCGGCCAGCCCCAGGGCGGTCGTCAGAACGGCCCGCGCAACAGCAGCGGCGGCACGACCGGCACCCCGCCGGCCAAGCGCAGCGGCCCGCGTAACGGTGCACCGCGTGACGGCCAGGCGCGTCGCGAAGACTCGCGCAGCAACAACCGCCGCCCGGCCCGTGACGACCAGCCGCGTTTGTCCGAGCCAGCCGTGCAGAACCCGCGCGGTGGCCCGGCGCCGAAGATCATCCACAAGGAGTCGAAAGCCGACCGCTTCCCGACACCCGAGCAGTTGGATCAACTGCCAGGCCGTCCGCGTGGTGAAAAACCGGCATTGCTGACCCGCAACCGCTGAGTTTCAAAGCGCCATGAAAAATGCCTCGCATCGAAAGATGCGGGGCATTTTTTATCTCCTCCCGACACGTTCTCTGGGATGAGCGAGCTCGCTCACCACAGGAAATAAGCGCAGGCCAAAAAAAACCGGATCCTGAGATCCGGTTTTTTGTGTGCGGACAGAAATTACTTCTGCTTGACGCCTTCCAGCGAGATGTCCAGGTCGACAGTCTGGGAAGTCGGGCCTGGGCCCTTGATGCCGAAGTCATTCAGGTTCAGCGTGGTCTTGGCGTTGAAGCCGGCACGTTCGCCGCCCCATGGATCCTTGCCTTCACCGTTGAACGTGGCCTTGAAGGTCACAGGCTTGGTCACGCCGTGGAAGGTCAGGTCGCCGGTCACATCAGCGGTTTTCTCGCCGGTGGATTTAACCGCAGTGGAGACGAACTTGGCATCGGCGAACTTGCCGACATCCAGGAAGTCCTTGCTGGCGATGTGCTTGTCACGTTCGGCGTGGTTGGACCACAGGCTGGCAGTTTTCACGTCGACCGCGATTTTGCTGGCTTCAGGCTTGGCGGCATCCCAGCTGAAGGTACCATCCCAGTCCTTGAAGGTACCGTGGATGTAGCTGTAGCCCAGGTGGCTGATTTTCCAGTCGATGAAGGCGTGCTGGCCTTCCTTGTCGATCTTGTAGTCGGCAGCCATCACCTGACCTGCAGACAGCAGCGCTGTACCGATTGCCAGAGCGGCGAGGGTCTTTTTCAACATGCTTTCTATTCCTTGTGAGTCGAGGTTGAACATCAGGCTTTGCGCCCCAGCATTCGCGTGAGGGTCGCATCACGGTCGATAAAGTGGTGTTTCAACGCAGCCACGCCGTGCAAGCCGGCGAAGACCACCAACACCCAGGCGAGGTACAGGTGCACCACGCCGGCTGTGTCTGCCTGGTCCGGTAGACCGGAAACCACGGCAGGAATTTCGAACAGGCCAAACACCGGGATACCGACACCGTCTGCGGTGGAAATCAGGTAACCGGCGATCATCACGGCAAACAGCCCGAGATAAAGGAACGCGTGGCCAAACGCGGCACCGATACGGGTCAAGCGACTGTAACTGGCCAGCGGCGGAGGCGGTGGGCTGATCAGGCGCCAGACAATACGCACCAGCATGATGGCGAACAGCGTGATGCCGATGCTCTTGTGCAGGTCCGGTGCTTCTTTGCGCCAGGCGCTGTAATAGTCCAAACCCACCATCCACAAGCCCAGGGCGAACAGGCCGAACACCACCAGGGCCACGCCCCAGTGCAAAACCATACTGACCCAGCCGTAACGGGCCGGTGAGTTACTTAGCTGCATGTACTTAATCCCGTAAGAGCTGCGCCCAAGACTAGCGATTTACCTATCGAATTAAAGCGGAAAATTTCGCTTTGAAATATCGAGAAATGTGATCTTGAGGGTATGAACAGTAAATTAACCAAGGATTAAGAACTATCCAGAAGAAACGTGACAGTCCGTCCTGTGTTTACTGCCAATTCACGCGTTATGGGTTGTGACACCGCCGCCCATTGCATAGGCTTGCGCGATTGTTTCACCTGCGCCGCTCGCAGGACCGCTTCGAGGAGATCACCGATGGGCTTGAACAACCAGTGGATGCAACGCGACCTCGCGGTGCTGTGGCATCCCTGCACCCAGATGAAAGACCACCAGCAACTGCCGCTGATCCCGATCAAGCGCGGGGAGGGCGTCTGGCTGGAAGACTTCGAAGGCAAGCGCTACCTCGACGCCGTCAGCTCCTGGTGGGTCAACGTGTTCGGCCACGCCAACCCGCGCATCAACCAGCGCATCAAGGACCAGGTCGACCAGCTGGAACACGTGATCCTCGCCGGTTTCAGCCACCAGCCGGTGATCGAGCTGTCCGAGCGCCTGGTCAAGATGACCCCCGAGGGCCTGACCCGCTGCTTCTATGCCGATAACGGTTCGTCGTGCATTGAAGTCGCGCTGAAGATGAGCTTTCACTATTGGCTCAACCGTGGCCTGCCAAACAAAAAACGCTTCGTCACCCTGACCAACAGCTACCACGGCGAAACCATCGCCGCGATGTCGGTGGGCGACGTGCCGCTGTTTACCGAGACCTACAAGGCGCTGCTGCTGGACACCCTCAAGGTGCCGAGCCCGGATTGCTACCTGCGCCCCGAGGGCATGAGCTGGGAAGAACACTCGCGCACGATGTTCCTGGCCATGGAACAGACCCTGGCCGAGCACCACGACAGCGTCGCCGCCGTGATCGTCGAGCCGCTGATCCAGGGTGCTGGCGGCATGCGCATGTACCACCCGGTGTACCTCAAGCTGCTACGCGAGGCCTGCGACCGCTATGGCGTGCACCTGATCCACGATGAAATCGCCGTGGGCTTCGGCCGCACCGGGACCATGTTCGCCTGTGAACAGGCCGGCATCCGCCCGGACTTCCTGTGCTTGTCCAAGGCCCTGACTGGCGGCTACCTGCCGTTGGCCGCCGTGGTCACCACCGATGACGTCTATGACGCGTTCTACGACGACTACCCGACCCTGCGCGCCTTCCTGCACTCCCACAGCTACACCGGCAACCCGCTGGCGTGCGCGGCGGCCCTGGCGACCCTGGATATTTTCGAAGAAGACAACGTCATCGAAAACAACAAGGCCCTGGCCCGGCGCATGACCACGGCAACGGCGCACCTGGTCGACCATCCGCACGTCTCGGAAGTACGCCAGACCGGCATGGTGCTGGCCATCGAGATGGTCCAGGACAAGGCCACCAAGACCGCCTACCCGTGGCAGGAGCGCCGTGGTCTCAAGGTGTTCGAACACGCCCTGGAACGCGGTGCGTTGTTGCGGCCGTTGGGCAGCGTGGTGTATTTCCTGCCGCCCTATGTGATTACACCGGAGCAGATCGACTTCCTCGCCGAAGTCGCCAGCGAAGGCATCGATATCGCCACCAACAGCAAAGTCAGCGTGGCGGTGCCGAAGGATTTCCACCCTGGTTTCCGCGATCCGGGTTGATTGCCGGCACACCTACACCTTTTTCCAGAGAACCGACATGAGACTGTCCCGCTTTTTCACCGACACCCCGCTGAGCCTCGGCGATCACGAACTGCCCGAAGCCCAGGCGCACTACATCAGCCGCGTGCTGCGCATGGGCGAAGGTGACGCCGTGCAATTGTTCGACGGCTCCGGCCAGGAATTCCTGGGCAGCCTGCTGGAAGTCGGGAAGAAACGCGTCACCGTGCAACTGACGGAAAGCTTCGCCGGCCAGGCCGAATCGCCGCTGCACATCCACCTCGGCCAGGGCCTGTCCCGGGGCGAGCGCATGGACTGGGCGATCCAGAAAGCCACCGAGCTGGGTGTCAACGCCATCACGCCGATCTTCAGCGACCGCTGCGAAGTGCGCCTGAAGGACGAACGCGCCGACAAACGCCTGCTGCACTGGCGCCAGGTGGCGATCAGCGCGTGCGAGCAGTGCGGGCGTTCGACGGTGCCGGTGATTCACCCGCCGTTGCTGCTGGCGGACTGGTTGAAGCAGGTCGAGGCCGACCTGAAACTGGTGCTGCACCCGGTGGCCGAGCCGCTGGTCAGCCATGCCAAGCCTGCGAGCCTGGCGTTTCTGATCGGCCCGGAGGGCGGGCTGACCGACAACGAAGTCGACACCGCCCAAGGCGCTGGCTTCCACGCCGCCCGCCTCGGCCCGCGCGTGTTGCGCACCGAGACTGCACCCGTCGTCGCGTTGGCGGTTGCCCAACAACTCTGGGGCGACTTCTAAATGTGGGAGGGGTGATCAGTCCACCGGATCGCTGACCGGCTTGGCAATGATCGCCTTCAACTCACTGGTCATCGGGAATTCCAGGTTCAAGCCCTTGGGCGGGATCGGCTGTTCAAACCAGCGCTGGTAAATCCCGTTGATCTCCCCCGAGCGGTACAAGTCGCCCAGGGTCTCGTTGACCACCGCAAGAAACTGCGGATCATCCTTGCGCACCATGCAGCTGTAGATCTCCCGCGACTGCTCCTCGCCCACCACCACCCAGTTGTGTGGGTCCTTGGCCTTGGCACGTTCGCCGTAGAGCAATGCATCGTCCATATAGAACGCGGCCGCGCGGCCTGTCTCGAGCATCTTGAACGCCTCGCCGTGGTCCTTGGCGCTGATCACGAACATATTGCTCTTGTGCTCGGCGTTGTAGCTCTTTAGAAAACGCTCGTTGGTGGTGCCGGCGGTAGTCACCACGTTCTTGCCCGCCAGGTCGGCGAAGCCCTTGATGCCACTGTTCTTAGCCGTCAGCAACTGGCCTTTCACGTAAATAAACCCGTAGGAAAATGCCACCTGTTTCTGCCGCTCGGCCGTGACGCCAGTGGAGCCGCATTCCAGGTCGACGGTGCCGTTCTGCACCAGCGGAATCCGCGTTTGAGAGGTCACCAGGTTGTACTTCACCTTCAGGTCAGCCACCCCGGTTTTCTGCTGGATACGCTCGACGATCTTGCTGGCCAGGTCCACCGAATAGCCCATCGGCTTACCGGTGTGATCCCCCACGTAGGAAAACGGCACCGACGCATCGCGATAGCCCAGGGTGATGGACTTGGCGCTGGCGATCTTGCCCAGCGTACCGTCCAGCGGCGCCTGGTTGGCATGGGCGTGTACTCCCAGCAAAAGGCCCAGGGTGCAGCCGGTCAACAGGATTTTTTTCATTGTTATTCTCCGTTGGTCTTTGACGTTATTTTCGTATCGCAATCACGCTGATTTCCACCAGCACGCTCGGCCGCGCCAGCTCCGCCTGCAAGGTGGTGCGTGTCGGCGCCATACCGGGCGATAGCCAGGCGGCCCATACCTCATTCATCGGCGCGAAACCGCTGCCGATGTCTTTCAAGTAAATGGTCGCATTGAGCAAATGATCCTTGTCACTGCCGGCCTGGGCCAGCAGCGCATCGATCCTGGCCAGCACTTCGCGGGTCTGCGTCGCTACATCCAGGCCTTCGCCGGGCACCTGGCCCGAAAGGAATACCAGATCCTTGAACGTGACGGCTCCGGACAGTCGGTCATTGCTGCTGATTCGGTTGATGGTCATGGGTCAATCCTCACGCGGCGCGGGGTGCCAGGCCCTGCATATCTATGGAAGGTAGGTGGTGGCCGATCAGCTCGGCCAGCAATTGGCCGCTGCCGCACGCCAGGGTAAAGCCGAGGGCGCCGTGGCCCAGGTTCAGCCACAGGTTGCGATACACGCTGGGGCCAATCAGCGGCACACCGGTCGGAGTGGCCGGACGCATACCGGCCCATTCCACAGCATTGGCATAGTCGCCAGCCGTAGGAAATGTCTCGACCGCCTGGCGTTTCATCAGCGCCAGGCGCTTGGGCTCAAGGCTGGCGTCAAAGCCGACGATATCCACCATGGCCGCCACCCGCAGCTGTTCGCCGATACGTGCGTAAACCATCTTGCGGTCGTAGTCGGTGATGCTCACATTCGGCGCCTGATGCTGTGCGCCAATCGGCACGCTGAGGCTATAGCCCTTGAGTGGATACAGTGGCAGTGACACGCCGGGCAATGCCAACTCGGCGCTGCGATGGCCGGCCGCCAGCACCAAGTGTTCCACCGGCATCACTTCGCCGCCCAGCTCGATGACCTGTACCGCGCCGTCGGCATGGCGAATCCTGGTGACCTTGCGCCCCAGCAGAAAGGTGCAGCGCCCCGACGCTTCAAGGCGTGCCGCCAGCTGTTGGCAGAAGGCATGACAGTCCGCCACTTCTTCATTGGGCGTATAGATACCACCGACAAACTCACCCGCCACCTGCGCCAGCGCCGGCTCCAGCCGCGCACAATCCAGCGCCGACAGCACCTGTTGTTGCAGGATGTCGGTGACCTTGCTGCGCGCACGCTCAAAGGTGTCGGCATTGCGAAAGGTCACCAGCTTGCCGTTACGCCGCCAGTTGAACGTGTCCAGGCGATCGTCGACGCGCCATTGCTGCAAGGTGTTTTGGCTCAGGCTCGCCAGGCGCAGCAAGTGGGCGGCGTTGCGCTTGTTCACCGAGCCACGGCAGGCGCCGATGAAAGCGGCCATCCAGCGCCATTGTCGGGGGTCCAGGCGTGGGCGCAACTTCAGTGGCGAGTCACCGCGCAGCAGCCAGCCAATCGCCTGTAACGGCACCCCTGCATCCGCCAGCGGTGCGACGTAGCGGTAGGACAATTGCCCGCCATTGGCGAAACTGGTTTCGCTGCCCACGGTGTCACGCGCGTCGATCACCGTCACTTCATGACCTGCACGTACCAACGCGTAGGCACTCGCCAGGCCGATAACGCCACCGCCAATGATGCAAACCTGCCTGGCCATTCACCACCCCCAGCCCTTGATCCAAGAAAGCCCCAGGGTAGGTGCAGGTGACAGGCCGCCGACAATGAATAAAGATGGGGCACCTATAAACAAAGGTTATGGACCTGCCATGCGCTTGCGTCATATCGAAATCTTCCAGGCCATCCGCCAGACGGGCTCCATCAGCGCCGCCGCGCAGTTGCTGCATGTCTCCCAACCGGCGGTGACCAAGGTGTTGCAACATGCCGAGTTACAATTGGGCTTCCCGCTGTTTTTGCGGGTACGCGGCAAATTGCAGCCCACGCCCGAAGCCCTGGCGCTGGAAAGTGAAGTCGAAAAAGTCACCGCGAGCCTGCAAGGCGTGCGGCGCCTGGCCAAGAGCCTGCGCCGCGCCCCGGGGCAAAGTGTGCGGATTGGCGCAATCCCGGCATTGGCGCTGTCGCTGCTGCCCCCGGCGATCCTGGAATGGAAGCGCGACTACCCGGACATCGCCTGCGAGCTGTCCAGCGACCATAGCCGCGAGCTGGTGCAAAAACTGTTGATGCGCGAAATCGACCTGGCACTGACCCTCAGCTTCTCCGGCCATCCCGGGTTGACCACACAAGTGCTGGCCAACGGTGTGTTGGTGGCCCTGGCGTCGAAAAACTACTGGCCGGACGCTGAACTGCATCAAGCCCTGCCCCTGACAGACCTGGCGGGAGCACCGTTGATTGGCCTGTCCAGCGCCGACCCACTGGCGGCGAAGCTCGACAACTACCTGGAGAGCGTCGACCCGCCGCCTCGGGTGACGATCTCGGTGCAAACCTATTCCCTGGCACGGGCGATGGTGGAGTCCGGCGCCGGCTTGACGGTCATCGACCCCTTTACCGCCCTCGGCGCATCGACGGCGACCACCCGCATCCGCACGCTTACACCGCCGCTGCCGATCACCCTCTATGCCCTGACCCGTGCCGATGAACCGCCGCCGCATATGCTGGCCAACCTGCTACAGATCTTCGGCAACCGGGCTCGGGAGCTGCTGGAGCGCCTATAACACGTAGTGCATGATCGCCACGAAATGCAGCAGGCTGCCGCCGATCACAAACAAATGCCAGATCCCATGGGAATGTCGCAGGCGATCCTCCAGGGCAAAGAAGATGATGCCGACGGTGTACAGCACCCCGCCCGCCGCCAGCCAGATAAACCCGGCGGTGCCCAGCGCGGCGATCAGTGGCTTGACCGCCACCAGCACGATCCAGCCCATCACCGCGTAGATCACGATGGACAGGATGCGCGCCTCGGAACGCGGCTTGATCTCTTGCAGGATGCCGATCACCGCCAGCCCCCACACGATGCCGAACAGCGTCCAGCCCCACGGGCCTCTCAGCGTCACCAGGCAAAACGGCGTGTAGCTGCCGGCGATCAGCAGGTAGATCGAAAAGTGATCGACCTTCTGCATGATCTCTTTTCGCCGCCCCTGCACGCTGTGGTACACGGTCGACGCGCTGTACAGCACCATCAGCGTAAAACCATAAATCGCCACGCTGACGATTTTCCAGGGGCTGCCGTCCAGGCTCGCCACCACCAACATCCACACGGCGCCAATACACGCCGCGACTGCACCGAGCAAATGGCTCCAGGCGTTGAATCGTTCCCCGTGATACATCTGTCACTGACCTCCTGTAGCCGCTGGAACTGGCTGGCAAGCGTCCAGCCTTGTGCATAAGAGTGCAAGCGACTTGTGACGTTCCGAGGACGCCGCCGGGTTTTGCGGGCACAATCGGACGCATTCGAACAAGAGCCCACGGCCATGCTGATCGACGAAGAATTCACCCTCAAGAAGCTGGAAATCTTCCTGGCATTCATGCGCACCGGCAACCTGGCCCGCGCCGCCGCCGAGCTGCAAACCAGCAACGTCAGCGTGCACCGCGCCATCCACTCGCTGGAAAATGCCTTGCGCTGCCCGCTGTTCAAACACGAGGGCCGCAACCTCACGCCGCTGGAAAGCGCCTACGTGCTGGAAGAACGCGCACAGAAACTGATCGCCGATGTAGTCGACAGCGTACGCCTGACCCGCGAAGCCGCCGGTTTCTCCGCCGAACGCTTCAAGCTCGGCTCGCTGTATTCGCTGACGGTCAAGACCGTGCCGCAATTGATCATGGGCCTGAAGATCAGGCGCAGCGAACTCAATATCGACCTGATCCTCGGCTCCAATTTCGACCTGCTGTACAAGCTCAAGAACATGGAAGTCGACGCAATCCTCATCTCCCTCGACGAACACGCCAACGACCCCGACTGCGAACAGATCGAGCTGTTCTGCGACGACATCTTCCTCGCCACCCCCGCCGACTCACCCTTCGACCGCGCCCAGGAAATCGACCTGGCCGACGTTCGCGACGCCACCTTCATCACCCTCACCCAAGGCTTCGCCACCCACCAGGATGGCAACCGGGTGTTCAAGCAGGCGGGGTTCGAGCCGAAGGTGGCGATGCAGGTCAATGATATCTTCACACTGCTGAGCATGGTCAGTTCGGGGGTGGGTTATGCGTTGCTGCCAGGAAGGATCGCGGCGGTGTACGAGAACCGCGTGAAGCTGATACCGCTGCAACCCAGGTATCGGTTGCAGCAGCATATCGGGGTGGTGTTCCTGAAGGCCAAGGAGCGTGATCCGAATTTACTGGCGTTGTTGGCGGAGTGTCGGATGTATGCCAATCGGCAGGGAACAGCCTGACACTCCGCAACCCCCAAGGTCAGCCCACCAACCCACGCACAATGAAGTACAGCAACGAAGGACCAAGCAAACACCCAAGCCCGGTATGGAACGTCGCCGTCAACGCGCCATACGGCACCAAGCGCCGATCCGTCGCCGCCAGCCCTGCCGTCACGCCGCTCACGGTGCCGGCCAGGCCACCGAACACCATCGCCGAACGCGGGTTGTCCAAGCCCATCCAACGCGCCGCCACCGGTGTGCCGACCATCACCAGGATCGCCTTGATCAGCCCGGTCGCGATGGACAGCGCCATCACATCCGAAGTCGCGCCAATCGCCGCACCGGTCACCGGGCCGACGATGTAGGTCACGGCACCCGCGCCGATGGTGGTCATGCTGATCGCGTCGCGATAGCCAAACACCCAGGCCATGCTGGCGCCAACGATAAACGGCAGGATCGTGCCCAGCAGCAGCGCAATCACACCGATCATCCCGGCCTTGCGCGCTTCGGTGGCCTGTACCTCGAACGCCGTGGCAACGATGGCGAAGTCGCGCAGCATCGCGCCGCCCATCAGGCCGATGCCGGAGAACAGTGCCAGATCGGCCAGGCCTTTTTGCCCGCCGGTAAGGGTGCCGCCGACCCAGGCCAGGACCAGGCCGATGACGATGGCAATCGCCGAGCCGTGGATGCGCCCGAACGTCAGGCGCTTGGACAGCACCACGGAAATCCACATCACCACGCCAACAAACGCAAACGCGGTGATCAGGCCGTTATGTTCCAAACCTTTTTCGATGAGATCCCACATATCAGCGACCTCCCGCAGGCACGATCAGCGGCTCTTCGGCGGGCAGAGGCTCGCCCTTGTGCGTACGGCTGATCAAGGCGATGGTGCAACCACAGACCACCACCGAACCAATCGCCGCCAGCACCGCGACCGGGCCGCCGTGCAGGGCGGTCACGACGTTCTGCTGCGCGGCCATTGCCACCACCACGGGAATGTACATGGCGCCCCAAAAGCCCACGCCCATCTCGCACTCCTTGGTCATGCCGCCGCGTTTTTGCATCCACAGGCGGGCGCAGATCAGCAGGATCATGGCGATCCCCACTCCGCCCACGTTGGATTTGACGCCCAGCAACACGCCGAGCATGTCACCCATGATCACGCCTGCCAGCGTGCAGATCGCCAGCAATGCCACACCGTAAATAATCATTGTTGTTGTCCTCGAAGTGCTCGATCGAAATTGTTGTTTTTGTGCTTCGACAGCCTTGGGTGGTGCTTTATCGGTGGCGGCGCTCCTCCTCTTCCAGCAGGGCCTGCAAGGTATCCAGGCGTGCGCTTTCGCAGGCGATCACGGTGCCTTGTTCGAACACGCGGCGTGACAGGCCGGTGAGCACGGCGCCCGGGGGCAGTTCGATTTGCAGGCGCACCCCGCGCTCGTAGGCGCCTTGCACGGTGCCGCGCCAGTCAACGACGCGGCACATGTTGAAGGCCAGGTCGTCGCGCAGGTGTTCGGGGTGGTGGATCGGCCGCGCGCGGGTGCTGCTCAGGTAGGTGATGCGCGGCGCCTTGAGCGGGACAAATGCCTGGGCCAGGGCCTCGGCCGGTTGCGCCAGCAGCGCGCAATGGGACGGCACACTGACGGCCAGGCGCTTGGCGATGCCGTTGCCCTTGATGCGCGCGGCGACACGCTTCATGGCCTCGTCGCTGCCGGCGATCACGCTTTGGTTATCGGCGTTGATATTGGCCAGGTACACCGGGGTTTCAGGGCTGTGGATGTCGGCGAGGAGTGTTTCGACGGTGGATAACTCCACGCCGATGATCGCGGTCATGCCGTAGCCGTGTGGATAAGCGTTTTGCATCAGTTGGCCGCGCAGGCTGACCAGCTTTACCGCATCGGCAAAATCCAGGGCCCCGGCGATGACCGCAGCCGGGTAGGCGCCGATGGACAGGCCCGCGACGTAATCCGGGCTGCGGTTCAAGAGGTTGGCGTGGGCGACGCCGGCGATCAACAGGCACAACTGCACGGCGCGGGTATTGGCCAGGGCTTGCGCGGAATCGAGCAGGCGCACGTCTTCGCCCAGGGCATCGCTGGCTTCTGCCAGCACAGGTTCGGGCAGCGACTGGAGCATGCCTGGTCGCTGGGCACCCTGCCCCGGAAACACCAGGAGGCTGCTCATGCCACGGCCTGCCAGGGATCGTCGACCAGGTGCGCGCCGCTGATGGTTTTCAACAGCACGCGACGTGATCCACCAGCCCATTCGCGCAAGGCCACGGCGCCGAACGGGGTTTGCAGTTGCAGGTCCACAGGGCACACCGCCGTGTCCAGGCTCGCCAGCAGGTCCTCGGCATCGCTGCGTTCAAGGCGCTTGGGCGTACGCAGGATCAAATCCAGATCACTCTGGGCATGCAGTGCTTCGATGCCAGTGGCCAATTCAAAGCCTGCGCTACCGCTGACGCCCCATGCCTCGTGCACCAGCACCGAACGCAATTGAGCAAGCGCTTGCAGTGCGGGTACGTCCCGTAGCGAAACCACGTCGCGCAGGGCTTCCGGTGCAACACGCCGCTGCACCGCCGCCAACGGCATCTCGGCGGCGAAACGCTGCTCACGCAAACGCCCGCGCACGCCGACCGCCACATGCCCCAGAGCGGCAATGGCGCGGCGCACCACCACGGGATGGCCGGCGCCGAGCGCTTCGAGCACCCAGGTCGGAGCATCGGCGGGCGCATGCGCCGGGGTCATGCCCCAGAGCAAGTCGTGGGCGTTCACCATTGTTCCCGCAGCAGTTGGCGAACCTGGCTGGACGCTGCGCGATTAGTCGCGCCGAGGCGTCCGCGCAGATCGGCGCTGCCGACGTCCTTGATCGCATTCACCAGGCAATCGCTGACCCGTGCTACATCGTCCGCCGTGGGTTGTTCAATCCGGTTCACCGACAAGGTCTCCCAGAGCAAACCGAGGCTGGCATAACTGTCGATGTCATAGGCCATGGGCGGCACGCTGGCGGCCAGGGCTTCCAGCTCTTCGACGCTGCGCAGGGTCACTCGCGCGGCCGAGGCCTTGCCCATGGCGTGCACCATCACACCGGGGTCGCGCAGGGCAATCAGGCGGTTGGCCTGGTAGCCATGGGCGAGGAACGCACCGGACATGGCCTTGCCCACCAGCAGAGCAATCACCGGGTGCCCGGCCAGGCGCGCGCGGGCATAACTGTCGGCGGCAGCGGCCAGGGCCTGATGGATGCCGAGGGCTTCTTCGCGACGGCCGTAGGCCTGGCTGGGCACATCGACGATGGCGATGATCGGGCGCTTGTCACCCCGGGCGATGGCTTCATCGACGGCCTTGGCCAAACCCCAGCCCTCCAACAAACCGACTTCGCCATTGCGCGCCCGAGGGAAGCGGTTTTGCGCGTCGGTAACCACGGCGACAAAGCGCACCTGTTGCTCACCCAATACACCGTCGGCCACCCTCAGCGACGCCGGCAAATCGTCTACACCTGGAGCGCCGGCGCTCAATGCGTTGAACCACTGCAAGCCTCTCATGAGCGTTCTCCCTGATACAGCTCGCGCACCGTCGCCGGGTCGATTTGCGCTACGGCGTCCAACTCGGCCAAACGTGCGAGGTAATCATCAGCCTGGCGACTGCGCTGTTGTGCGGGCAGGCCCTGCTGCAACAACGCGCTGACAGTCTGCTGGATCTGCGCCGCATCGTCGGCCACGTAACGGTCGGCCAGGCCGCTGTTGAAACGTTGCTCGCCGCCCGTGAGGCTCCAGATAAAGGGACGGTCGCGGGAGTCGTACTCTTCCAGCCCGGCCTCCTGTTCGATCACCTGCGGACCGTTCAGCCCCAGGCGCGCTTCGCGGGTGACGACGAGGTAACTGCACAGCCCGGCCGCGATGGACATGCCACCGAAACAGCCAACGCTGCCCGCCACCACACCGATCACCGGCTGGTACTGGCGCAGGTCGACAATCGCCGCGTGTATATCGGCAATCGCGGCCAGGCCGAGGTTGGCTTCCTGCAAGCGCACGCCGCCGGTTTCCAACAGCAGCACGGCGCGGGTCGGGATGCCCTTGCGGTTGTCTTCGGCGGCCAGTTCCAGGGCGCCGGCGATTTTTGCGCCGCCCACTTCACCGAGGCTGCCGCCCTGGAAGTTACCTTCAATGGCCGCAATCACCACAGGCAAGTCGCCGATGCTGCCCTTGGCGATCACCACCCCGTCATCGGCCTGGGGCACCACCCCCTGGCGGCTGAGCCAGGGCGACATGACCCTCTGGAACGGGTCGATCAGTTCGCGAAAGGTGCCGGCATCCAACAAGGCCTTGGCCCGCTGCCGCGCACCCAGTTCCACGAAGCTGTGTTTAGCCAGCAAGTCAGTCATGGCCGATCTCCTCGAAACCCTGCTCCAGGCGCAAACGCACCACGCCGGGGGTGGCGCCGAAATCGTGGATATCAATGTTCAGGGCCGGTGGCGTCTGCTCCTGGAAGATGCGTTCGAACAGGTGCTGCCAGCGTTGTTCGGCGCCATTTACCGAGGTCTGTACCTGGATGGTCAACGTGCCGGCCGTGCCCGGTTCCAGCAGCACTTCCAGGTCGCCCGAGCCGACGCAACCCACCAGCGCGCGGCCTGTTGGCGGCTGCCCGGCGGGGAATTCAAAGGATAAGGTTTCCATCACAACGCTCCGTCGAGGCGGTCGATAAACAGGCAGGCGGCCAACAGGTCGGCGGCGCCACCGGGGGAGGCATTCAGGGCCAAGAGCTGGTTGTCCAGTTCGTGCAGGCTGCGGCGCCCGGCCAGGGTGGCGCTGCCGCCAGCGTCGAGCACCGCTTGGGCGCCGTGTTGCATTGCCTGCAGGCCTGCGGTGCCGGCGCGATAGAGCACACAGGTGTCGGCCAGCTCGGTCATGATCGCGAGCAAGGCGTCCAGGCGCGCGTTCTGTTCACCGACGTTCTGGCGGCGGCTCTGGCGCAGTTGCGGCAGACCGCGTTGGGTCACGGCGGGGAAGCCCAATTGCGCTTCTTCACGGGCACCGCGTGCGCCGTAGCGTTGCGCGACCTGGGCACCGTGGCTCATCGACTGGGGCGCGTAACGGTCGTTGAGCAGGGCCAGTCTGGCGGCGTTCAGCGTTATGGCTCGCGGTTCCAGGGCAGCCGCTGCGGTCAGCAGGCCGAGGGCCCAGATCGCGCCGCGATGGGTGTTCACGCCGTGGGTGGTGACGAGCATCGCCTGCTCACCTTCGCGCCCGATACGGCCGAGGGCTTCGCGCAGTGGCAAGCCGACTTCACCGAATTCAAGCGCCGCCTCGGCCATCGCCTTGAACATCGGCCACAGCGACAGCGCCGAAGCGTGCATCAGCCCCAGGTGCAGATCACTGTGGGCGCCGTTGCCGCGGCGATCCACCAGGGCGGGCTTGGGCGACAGGTCGGCTTCATCGATCAGCGCATCGACGGCCATATCCGCCAGGCGATCCGCGAGACTGAGTTCGTGCAGTTTAAGGGCGCGCATTTACCAGCTCCTGAATTTGGCGGGCGGGTTGTACAGGCCACCGGACCACTCCACCAGGTCGGCCACGCTCTTGGCGGCCAATAACTCGCGGGTGGCGTCGGTGCGGCGGATGCCCAAATCTTCGGGCAAGGCGATCAGGCCTTCGCGGCGCATGCGCGCGGTGTCCTTGGGGTTGTGGCGCATGCCGATGGCGGTCACCCCGGCGACGGCGGCGATCATCGCCTGGCGCTCTTCCAGGGACCGCGCCTTGTACAGGTAGGCGATGCCTTCTTCGGTGAGCAGGTGGGTGACGTCGTCACTGTAGATCATGATCGGCGCCAGGGGCATGCCGCTTTTGCGCGCCACTTCCACGGCGTCGAGGGTGTCGACGAAGGTGGGCTTGCCGCCTTCCTGGAAGGTCTCGACCATCTGCACCACGAGCTTTTTGCCGCGTTCCAGCAGCGCTTCCGGCGCGTCGCCGTGGCGCATGTCCAGCCATGCCGGCGTGCCGTGACGACGACCGCGCGGGTCGTGGCCCATGTTCGGCGCCCCACCGAAACCGGCGAGGCGGCCACGGGTCACGGTGCTGGAATGACCGTCGCCGTCGACTTGCAGGGTCGCACCGATAAACAGGTCCACCGCGTATTGGCCGGCCAGTTGGCAGAACATCCGGTTGGAGCGCATCGAACCGTCACGGCCGGTGAAGAACACATCCGGGCGCGCGGCGATGTAGTTTTCCATGCCCAGTTCGGTGCCGAAACAATGCACGCTGTCCACCCAGCCGCTTTCGATGGCGGGGATCAGCGTGGGGTGCGGGTTGAGGGTCCAGTTGCGGCAGATCTTGCCCTTCAGGCCCAGGGATTCGCCGTAGGTGGGCAGGATCAATTCGATGGCGGCGGTGTTGAAACCGATGCCGTGGTTGAGCGACTGCACATTGTGTTTTTCGTAGATGCCACGGATCGCCATCATCGCCATCAACACATGCACGGGTTTGATATGGCGCGGGTCGCGGGTGAAAAGCGGCTCGATGTAGAACGGCTTGTCGGCCACCACCACAAAATCCACCCAACTGGCGGGGATGTCGACGCGCGGCAAGTCGGTGACGTCATCCACCAACTGGTTGACCTGCACGATCACGATGCCATCGCTGAAGGCGGCGGGTTCGATCAGCGCGGGAGTGTCTTCGGTGCTGGCGCCGGTGTAGATATTGCCGGCACGGTCGGCCATGAAACCGGCGGAAAGTACGACGTTGGGGATCAGGTCCACCACCAGTCGTGCGTAGAGTTCGATGTAGGTATGGATCGCACCGATTTCCAGCAGGCCGTCTTCGAGCAATTGGCTGATGCGCAGGGATTGGGTGCCGGCGAAGGAAAAGTCCAGCTTGCGCGCGATGCCCTTTTCAAACAGGTCCAGGTGCTCGGACCGCCCGACGCTGGGCATGATCATGTGCAAATCGTGGAGTTTGGCCGGGTCAGCCTTGGCCAGGGAGCGCGAGAGGAAGTCGGCTTGCTTCTGGTTGTTGCCTTCCAGCACCACGCGGTCGCCGGGGAGGATCAGCGCCTCAAGCGCTTCGACGATCCTGTCGCTGGGCAACACCGCCCCGTCTGCGATTTTTTTGACCTGCCCAAGCCGCCGCTGCTTCTCGTCGCGCCGCCGCGTCCAGCGCGAGTCGGGGGTTGTTGTTGTCATGGTCGCTCCACGGGTTTGCTGTCGTGGGCTGTACCTTAGGAGTGATTCAGGGGGCCATCAATCAAGCTGGGCGGCGGATCGTTACGGTTGGAGTAATGGAGCATCAGCAAACGCTGAGCCGAGCCAAAAGATGATCTAAATGTGGGAGGGGCGGTGCGACGATTCGACTTGCCCCCGATAGCGGAGGGTCAGCTAAGTCATGTATCAACTGACACTCAGCCATCGGGGGCAAGCCCCCTCCCACATTTGTTCAGTGATGCCTGTTAGATAGCGGTCCCAAACAGGGGCTGATCAGTCCCTGTTTGGGACCTTTTCCAGCGAAGGGCTGACCTGCTTCAGCGCCCGATCCACCAGCAACTGCCCCAACTCGGTCATTTGCTGGATCCCGAGCATGATGGCGCGCTGGGAAGTGTCCAGGTCGAAGGCCAGGTTGCAGGTGAGTGCGTTGAGGGAGGACAGGGTTTCGCTGGCGTTGACCAGCAGGGTTTCGGTGTTTTGGTGGGGGTTTACGGTGAAGAGGCTTGCGGGCGGATTGGGGGTAGGTTTAACCATGATTTACAACTCCGATATGTGATGGAGACTGCCCTTTTCCGCTTGCACGCGAATTAAGGTGGCAGCTGTGCGCAGGTGTGCAAGACCGGGCATATCGGACCCCGGCAGACCCCGAAGGATCTCCCACGCACAGCCGCCATAACAAATACAGCAGGCATAAAAAACGCCCGTTGAATGGCTATGGGCGTTGGTGCGCCGACATGTAACCGGACTTGCACGTCCGTGTCACCGTTTTTTGCGATGACGGGACGAAGACTAGGCGCGCTGACTGCACGCGACAAGTTCATGCACAACCCAAAATCTTGCAGGAAAAATCCGAAGCCCCAGCCGCAGCCGCCAGCCAGCGCAAGGCCAAAGCCCTGCAATAGGGTGACGCGGAGCGTGGGAACGATCATCGACACTCAGAAGAGAATTATCTGACAGACTTTTCAGGTTGTTGCTCGGAACCGTTGTCCCTAGCCTTTTCGCTCCGAATAGCTACGGGCAGGCATCATGAACCCGATCGTTAATCCCGATGCAAGGCCATTGCAGAGCGTGATGTATCACATCACAATCGCGCCATGATCGTCAGCTGGAAACATAAAGGACTCAGGGCGTTCTATGAGACCGGTTCAACCAGAGGCATCAACGCAAATCATGCAAAGCGCTTGCGCCGATGCACTGGATCTGCCCGGCTGGCGCTTCCACCGTTTGAAGGGCGACCTGATCGACTACTGGTCCGTCAGCATAAGTGGTAACTGGCGCATCATTTTTCGAATGTTCGACGATCAGGTCGAACTGGTTGATTATCTTGATTACCACTGAGTGGAGGTATCGATATGGGTATGCACAACCCACCTCACCCAGGTGAAATTCTACTTGAGGACGTGGTCCCAGCCTTGGGCATCACCATCACCGAAATGGCTAAACGTCTTGGCTTTGCCCGCGAGACTTTTTCAAGGATCTTGCATGGCCACGCTCCCGTCAGCCCGGACCTTGCCGTCCGGTTGGAGCGAGCCGGCGTAAGTACTGCGCAGTTATGGTTGTCGATGCAAAGTGCCCACGACTTGTGGCAGGCCGAGCATCGGGAGCAGCCGGTGATTGAGCGGTTTGCGCGGATTGACTAAGGAAAAAGCCAACCGGATGCTCAACGCGCCATGACGTTAACCACTACATGCAAAATGAACGCAGGCCCGTAACAAGGTTTCCCCTGCTCATCCTCGATTCTCCAGACTGAAGCCACCGTGCAGGTCTCCTTGGGTGCTGCAAACTCCACACTGATATGCACCGGCTGGCCCGGCAGCGTATCGGCAATGGGGAGCTCGCTGTGCAGGCTACGCAGATGAATATCCATCACAACCTCCAACTGGCCTTGTGGATCTGCGCGGCGGGCAATCACATATTCCCTATCAACACGCACCAGTCGTCGCCCGCGCCAGGGTCGTGTGCCCAGGTTCTGAATCTCCCAGGTTTTCTGAAAAACTTCCCCCGGCAACACGACGGCTTGATCAGGCGTTGTGACGTCGGCATTGAACACCGCAACGTCCTCCGGATCATCAATACCTGCAGCCCGATTGGTGGTAGCCATTGAGCACGCATTATCGGGCGCGCCTGTCAGGTCAGCGAAGTAGCGAAACAGCAGCAAGGGAGAAACCTGCAATGCCTTTGCCAGCTTGATCAGCGTACGCACCGACGGGTCCCTGGACGCCCCAGCCGCTAGACCGTACAGGTAGGTTCTGGAAATTCCCGCCTCCTTGGCCAGCGCAGTCAGGGGCTTGCCCAGCTCGCGGCTGCGCCGTGCAACCAGTGACCTGAGGGTATCTCGCGTTCTTATATTCATACGAAGTTTGCGGTTCCCATTTTTAGGTGAACGTCATTTCTTTGTCCGCCAAAAAAGACAATCTGTCCGCCGCCACGTGTCTTGAACCATGCACACTCGCCACCTGCTGGCGATGTTGTGAAGGACATGGATGGGCCCTTTTAGTCGGTCATATCCAGTGTCGTAGTTTCTCGCATGCTTGCGAACCTAGTGTTTGTTGCATTCCTTTACATCTACCTTTGGATATAGCCATGAACCACATCAAAGCGTGCTGTGAATCCGTTGCTCAAACAGGCTTTGGCACCCTGCAAATATCAGAAGCGATGCTGCTGGATTACAAAAAAATCGTTGATGGATACTCCGCAATATCGCCAGCGACCAAGGCCTCGTTTTCCTTCGCGAAAGACACCGATGGATTTTTCCCCTTTGGCGCTGAGTACTCGAGCCTTGAGGATCAGCCAGACCTGTGTGAGCGATTTTGTTATTGGCCTGCGCATTCATCAAAACGAAGAGCCTTTGAATTCACACGAAGTGAATTTTTTGCCGCCGTTACTACTTTTGAACAACAGATCAGCGAGCTTGCCCAGGAATTGATGGACGGAATTTGCGCGGAGTTTGGAGCCACTTCGTTGAGCTCTTTGCGTGCAGCGTCCTATCTGCAACTGTGTGTCTATGGAGCTAATTCCGGGTCGGGTCAGCGCCAGTTTGCTCAGGACCCTCACGAGGATGGTCATCTGTTGTCATTTATCAAGCCTACTCGTGATGGCCTCGTTCTGGTTCGAGGCAGCTCGCTGGAGCCGGTACGCCTCTTAGAGAACGAGGTTGCAATCTTGGCCGGATCGTTACTGACTGAGCTCTCAGACTATGCGATTCCCGCTGCATACCACGCGGTTCTGACGCCTCGGAGACCAACGCCGCGCAGCTCTCTCATTTACTTCGTCAACCCTGATGCAGAGCAGGAACTGACAGGCTTTTGCCGCCACCAACCGATCGACTTGAAAAGCGCCGTCAACGCGCGACATACCGGTTTCGGTAATCAACCCCTTCAATTGAACTGATACCCAAGCGGTCGAGCACTTCATGACTCCAGACCTCAACGCCTTTTATCTCGAAGGTCTTCTACTGGGCATCGGACTGTTCGCCGCTCCTGGACCGAAGGACACCCTGGTTATTCGCCAGGGTGTCAGTCGCAGCCCTGTCTGGGGTGTGGTGGCGGTATGCGTGTTCGCCGATATCATCCTCATCGCTCTTGGGGTCATGGGCTTGGGCTCGTTGCTCGGCAGCAAGCCAGGTTTGGTGGCGTTCCTGCTGCTGTCAGGAGCGGCTTATCTGTTGTGGTTTGGCGGGCAGCGGTTATTGGCTTGTGTGCGTAACCAGTCGATGCCAGATACTCAAAGCAACCTCAACTCACAACGGGGATTGCTGCGCACGGCGGTGATACTTGGATTTGCCAATCCGTATGCTTGGCTGGATACCGTGGTGCTAATTGGCTCTATTGGTGCGGCAAAGCCCGTCAGCCAACAAGCGTTCTTTGCCGGCGGAGCAATGACCGCGTCGCTGGTGTGGTTTGTGGTTTTGGCGTTGGGATGCCAAAGGTTGACGGGGCTATTTCGTTCGGCAAAGGTCTGGCGTTTATTGGACGCGGGTGTGGTGATTTTGATGGTGTACCTGGCCGGTATGCTGATTGCTGATTTTCATCTGCTGCAGCGTCTCTGAACGGGAAAGCGCCCTCACCACAGGTGCCTCTCATTTCTCATGAAGAATGCGCCGCTCAGGCCAACCCGGACTCCACCAGCAGAGCCTCGAGCCCCATCAAATCCGGCACCTTAGCCACATGTTCCCCCACCTGCACCGCCGCCAGTTCCAGCGGGCACAGCGGCACGTCCACGTAGCTCAATTCGCTATCGAGCTTGTACGACCGTGGAATCCCCTGGATCACCAGCGCAATGAACTTCAACGTCGGTCGCCCGCCCAGTGCATTCAACACCACGATCCGCGAGCGTTCGCCGGTCACGCCGGCCTCGCCGCATGCCGCTTCAAAGCTGATCAACGGGATTTGCCGATCTCGCCACGTCACTTGCCGCAAATACCACGGCGGCGCATCGCTGGCCGGTTCGCCGCGTTGGAAGTCGATCAACTCGGCGATGGCGACGTTGGGCAGTATCAGGTGGCGGTCGGCCAGGGGCAGGAGCAGGCCGGTGAGTTGGCTGGTGCGGTGGTCAAGCACGGGATTTGCTCCAGTAGGCGATGCTTTCGAGCAGCACCGATTCCTGGTACGGCTTGCCCAGGTAGTCGTTGACGCCGATGGCCATGGCGCGGTCGCGGTGTTTCTGGCCGGTGCGGGAGGTGATCATGATGATCGGCAGGCGCATCAGCCGAGGGTCGTTGCGCACCTGAATGGCCACTTCGAAGCCGTCCATGCGCGGCATTTCGATGTCGAGCAGCATCAGGTCGGGGGTATGTTCCTCGAGCACGGCGAGGGCGTCGATGCCGTCCTTGGCGGTGAGTACGTTCATGCCGTTGCGCTCCAGCAGGCGGCTGGTGACTTTGCGCACGGTGACCGAGTCGTCCACCACCAGCACCAGCAGCGGGCGCTTTTTCAGCGGGTCGTTGAGGATCAACGGAGTATCCACCGGCTGGGCCGGCAAGGCCGGTTGCCGGGCGCGGATATGCGCGAGCAGGTCGATGATCAACACCACGCGCCCATCCCCCAGGATGGTCGCGCCGGATAACCCCTGCACCCCGGAAAACTGCGGGCCCAGGCCCTTGACCACAATCTCCCGGGTGCCGGCCATGGCGTCCACATGCACCGCCACACGGCGCTCGTTGCACTGCACCAGCAACACCGGCACGGGTTGATACTGGCCCAGTAATTTCGGGCGACCGACGGTGTGCAGCAGGTCACCCAGGTAAAACAGCTCGTAGCGTTGGCCGGCATATTCATAACACGGCGGATCCTGCTGGTAGTGCCCCGCCAGCTCATGGGGCAGCACCCGCACCAGACCTTCGATGGTGTTGAGCGGGATCGCGTATTGATCGTCCGCGCAGTGCACCATCAACGCCCGATTGACCGACACGGTAAACGGCAGGCGGATGCGAAAGTGCACGCCCTCCCCCGGTGTCGAGTCAATGAACATCGAGCCGCCGAGCTGGCGCACTTCTTCGTGCACCACGTCCATGCCCACGCCACGCCCGGAAATCTGCGTGATCTTTTCCGCCGTGGAGAACCCCGGCTGCAGGATGAACTGCAACACATCACGGTCGCTCATCTCTTGATGAGGGGCGAGCAAACCGCGCTTGATCGCCTTGCGCCGCACCGCATCCAGAGGCACGCCGGCACCGTCGTCGCGCATGTCGAAAACGATATCGCCGCCTTCGTGGGTCAGGTCCAGGGTGATGCGGCCCTTCTCCGGCTTGCCGGCCAGCAGCCGCGCATCGCGGGACTCCAGGCCATGGTCGACGGCGTTGCGCAGCATGTGTTCCAGCGGTGCCGCCATGCGCTCCAGCACATTGCGGTCCATCTCGCCCTCGGCATTGCCGACGATGAACTCCACGTCCTTGCCCAACTCGCCCGCCACCTGGCGCACGATGCGTTTGAGGCGCGGCAGCATGCGCTCGAAGGGCACCATGCGCGTGCGCATCAGGCCTTCCTGCAACTCGGTGTTGATGCGCGCCTGTTGCTGCAACAGGCCATGGGCGTCCTCGTTGCGGCGGTCGAGGGTGTCCTTGAGGTCGAGCAGGTCGGAGGCCGATTCCGACAGCGCCCGGGACAGCTGCTGCAACTGCGAATGACGGTCCATTTCCAGCGGGTCGAATTCTTCATAGCCCAGGCGCTCGGCCTCGGCCTGTTGACGACTGAGGATGCGCCCCTGGGTTTCGGTGTCGAGGCGACGCAGTTGGTCGCGCATGCGTTCGATAGTGGTTTCCACCTCATGCAGAGCAATGCGTGCGTCGTTGACTTGCTGCTCGATACGACCACGGAAGATCGAGGTCTCGCCGGCCAGGTTGACCAGGTCGTCCAGCAGGTCAGCGGAAATCTTCACCATGTCGGCGCCGGGATCGACCACCGCTTCGGCCTTGCCTGCGGGGAGCGCCACGGGCGTCACGGGCTCATCGCTGGGGTGCACCAGGCTCTTGATACGTTCGATGAGCTTGTCCACCGAACCCACCGGCAGCCCATCCGCCACGGCGTCGATCATCTGCGCCAGGCGGTCGTGGCAGCCCTGCAGCAACGCGAACAGTTCGGCGGACGGCGCGAGCAAACCGGCGGACAGCCCTTCGTAGAGAAATTCCAGCTCATGGGCCAGGTCACCGATCGGCCCGATCTCGACCATGCGCGCGCCGCCCTTGAGGGTGTGCAGGTCGCGCAGCAGGGTTTCGACTTCCTGGCGATTGTTCGGCTCGGCCTGCCAGCGCAGCAAGGCGCTGCCGGAGCTGTCGAGAATGTCGGCGGCTTCTTCGAGGAAGATGTCCAGCAACTCGGGGTCGGTGACCGGCGTTTCCGCAGGTGGGGCGGCCTGTACAGCCGGCATGCCGCCCTGGCGTAGCGCGCGCAACCGGGTGACCAGTTCGGCGCTGTCGCTCAAGGGTTGATGGTGCTGCAGTTCCTCCAGTTGCAGGGCCAGCCGCTCATGGCTGGCCATCAGCACCTGCGACAGCTCGCTGGAGTAGCTGTAGCGCCGATCCACCAGGCCTTCGTACAGGCACTCCAATTCATGGGCTAGGTCGGCCACCGGTCCGATGTCGGCCATGCGCGCGCCGCCCTTGAGGGTGTGCAGGTCGCGCTGCAGGGACGACAACGGCGCGGCACTGTCCGGCTCCAGCAGCCAGCGTTTCAGGGACTGCCCGGCACTGTCGAGGATATCCACGGCTTCTTCGAGGAAGATCTCGACGATCTCATCGTCCATCGCCGTTTCATGATCCAGCTGCGCAGTGGCAGCGCCCAGTTCGGAGATGCTCAGGGCGCGGCTGCCGTCGCTTTTGATCAGGCCGGTGGCGGAGGGGTCCAGCGCGTCGTCGAGCAGTTCGCGCAGGGCCTGTACCCGCGCCGGTGCCGGGCTGATTTCCTGGCCGGCCGCCAGTTGATCGAGCATGCTGATCAGCGCTTCATGGGCCTGTTCGGCCTCATGGAAAAACCGCTCGCTGACCGCAAGGCTGCTCTCTTCCACAGCGCCGTAGAGGTCGAGCAAGGCTTCGCACAAGGCGTCGATGGGGAGCAGGTCTGCGATGTGAGCGCCCTCCCCCAGCGTGGTCAACTCATCCAGCAGCGCAGTGAGTTCCTGGCGTTCGCCGGGGTGTTGCTGCCAGCGGCGCAGCAGGCTTTCGGCGTCGAGCAGGATGTCCATGCCCTGGGCCAGGAAGTTGGCAATCAGTTGCGGGTCGCGCTTGATCCGCAACCCCGTGTTGGGGGCGTCGAGCAGCGCGGCCAGTTGATGGTCGAGCAGGGCCTGGGTACGGCGGATCAAGTCATCCGCGCCCTTGATCGGCACCAGGGGATCGCGGTCCAGTTGACGCAACCCGCGCTGGAACAGGCCTTCGGCTTCCAGCAGCAACTCGACTTCGTCCAGGTCCAGCGGCAGGCGATGGGCCTTGTATTCGCGGGTCAGGTGATCCAGTGGGCGCACCAGCTCGGCGATGGGCAACACGCCAGCCATGTAGGCGCTGCCCTTGAGGGTGTGCAGGGCGCGTTGCAGTTCATCGCTGACTTGCAGCGGCACATGCTCGGCGGCCTGTTGCAGGAAGTGGTTGAGGCTGTCCAGATGGCTCTGGGCTTCGTTGCGGAAGATCTCCAGCAACATCGGATCGTGGGGTTCGGCGCCTGACCCTGCGGCACCGTTGGCCCAGGCGTGGGCGCGAGCGGCCAGGGCGTCGACCTCATCGCGCTGGTGTTGCTCGCCCGTCGCGAAGTCGGCGATCAATGCCGGCAGCAGGGCCACAGCGTCATCCAGCACCTGTTGGATCTCGGGGCCGAGGGCCACGCTGCGCTCGAGCACACGGTTCAGCAGGTTTTCCACGGCCCAGGCCAATTCTGCCAGCACCAGGGCGCGCACCATGCGGCCGCTGCCTTTCAGGGTGTGGAAGGCGCGGCGCATTTCGCCCTGGGCGGTTTTGCCCGCACTGTTGGGCAGGTGGCGGTGCAGCACCTCAAGGACTTCCTCGGTTTCTTCGAGGAAGACATCGCGCAGTTCATCGTCGATGGGCGCTTCATCGGCCGGCGGCGGCAGCAGGCTACCGGGGCGTTGCAAGGCCGGCGGATTGAGGCGCGACGTGGGGTTGGCCAGTGCGTCGAACTGGGACTGGCTGGGCGCAACCTCGCTCGACAGCGCGCCATCGGGTGCTGCCAGCGCCTGGCGCCAGGGTTTTTCGGCGGGCAGGTAGCCCAGCGCAGCCAGGCTTTGGGTGGCCAGTTCCAACACCCGCTCACCGGCGGCGTCCGGGTCCTGGAGCATGCGTTCGAGGTAATACTCCAGGCTGCTGATCACATCGGCGAAATGCCCCAGTTGTACCTCCGACGGCGGGCTGTCGTTGACCATCAACTGTTCGTCGACGTAATCGGTGCAACCGCGCATCAGGCTGGCCGCGCGGGGCAAGGGGATCATCGCCAGCGCACCGCGCACCTGGCTCAGCAGTTCCGGCAGGGATTCCAGGCGCTGGCGGTCCCAATCGGCTTCGATACAGTCGATCACCAGCTCCTTGGCTTGCTGCAGGCACTGGCAGGATTCGCGGATGACCAACTGGTGGATCTGGGTCAGGTCGGTGGTGGGCAGGCGGCTCTCTTCATGGCCTTCCGGCTCGACGGTGCCGACCATTCCCGCCAGCGTGGCTTCCACATAGAGCAGCGCACCGGCGACGTCCATCAGCACCGCATCGTTGGGCTCGCGATGTCCCTGGGCCAGGCTCAATACCACCGCCAGCTGGTCGATGATGACTTTGCGCGGCTGGCCAAACCCCAGCACCGCGAGGGTATCGGCAATCTGTCGCAGGGGCGCCAGCAGCGCGTCGAGGTCGCTCGTGTGCTGGCGGTCGCTGCGCACGAACAGGTCGAGGCGCTCTTTGACCCGGACCAACTCTTCACACAACGCGCCGAGCACCGAGCCCATGGCGTTGCGATCCGGCCCGGCAAGGCGCGCGCGTTCGGCGTCCACCACTGCGCTGTCGGGCAAGGCCTCATCCAGGCTGTAGCGCTCTTTCAGACCCTGCATGCGCGGGGTCGGTCGAGTGACTTTGGCGACGTAAAACAACAGGCTCTTGAGCAGTTCATCCGGTGCGGGTTGGTTGATCCCGCCGATGCCCTGCGCCAGCAGGCGCTTGAGTTGTTTGTCACTGGCCTTGAGCAGGCTGCGCAGTGCCGGGCTGTTGGCGACCACGCCGGTGAGCATGCCCTCGACCAGCGCCGACGTCACTTGCCACAGCGGTAACAGCGGCGCGCCCTGGCACAGCGCCTCGAGGCGCGCGAACACCCGCGCCATGTCTTCCAGGTTGCTCGGCCCGTGGTCTTCACGCAGCAGCCCGGCGAGGGCCTGCTGCAGCAGTTGGTGCCATTGGCGCAGTTGTTCCTGGAGGTCGGTCGGCGCGCGTTGGGCCAGGGCGTCATCGGGAAGCGGCGCAATCGATAGCAGTTGCGGGCTGAACAAACTGGTTTCCGACAGCAGGCTTTCGCCGTGGGCACTGCGCAGGTCGTTGAGCAGCGGCAGCACCACCAGCGGTAAATCACGGCGAGCGCTGTGCACCCGGTCAAGGTACAACGGCAGTTGGCCCAGGGCCTGTTGCAGCAGGCGGATACTTTCCTCGCGCTGGCCGACATGCCCGGCCTGGAGCGCCAGGGCCAGCTCCTCGATCTCTTCGGCCAGCAGCGCCGCGCCGTAGAACTCGACCATTTGCAGCGCGCCATGCACCTGGTGGATAGCGTCCAGGCACTGGCTGATCACGCCATCGTCGTGGGTCTCGACAAATGCATCCAGCGCCGAACGGGCCTGCTTCAGGGTTTCGGCAATGTCGCCCTTGACCCATTCGAGGGCCACGTAGTCGTGCCGATCAACCATAACTGCTCCGCTTAGAATTCGTGGGTTGCTTGGATCTCAAAGCCAATGGAGATCTAGTGGGGGAGGTGGCAAGCCCCTCCCACATTTGGATCGCATTTCAATCATCAGCCTGTTTGGCCGCTGGCAGGGTGAAACCCGACACCGACCTGCGCAACTGGCTGGCCATCTTCGCCAAGTTGCCGATGCTTTCGGCGGTAGCGGTGGAGCCCGATGACGTCTGCGTGGTGATCTGCTGGATCACGTTCATGGTCAGGGAGATCTGCCCCGCCGACGAGGTCTGTTGCTGCGCCGCGTTGGAGATGCTCTGGATCAGCGCGGCCAGGGTTTTCGATACGCCTTCGATCTCTTCCAGCGCCACCCCGGCGTCCTGGGCCAGCCGTGCACCGCGCACCACTTCGGTGGTGGTCTGTTCCATGGAGATGACGGCTTCGTTGGTGTCGGCCTGGATCGCGCGCACCAGGGTTTCAATCTGCCGGGTGGCCGCCGACGAACGCTCGGCCAGCCGCTGCACTTCATCGGCCACCACCGCAAAGCCGCGTCCGGCATCCCCGGCCATGCTCGCCTGGATCGCGGCGTTGAGGGCGAGGATGTTGGTCTGGTCGGCAATGTCGTCAATCAGGCTGACGATGTCGCCAATCTCCTGGGACGACTCGCCCAGGCGCTTGATGCGCTTGGCGGTGTCCTGGATCTGTTCGCGGATGTTGTCCATGCCGTGGATGGTGTTGTGCACCACCTCGTTGCCTTTGTTGGCGATTTCCACCGAACGTTCCGCCACCGCCGATGATTCGGCCGCGTTGGCCGACACCTGGTCGATGGACTGGGCCATCTGGTTGATCGCGGTGGAGGCTTCGGCGATCTGCTGGGCCTGATGCTCGGAGGCCTGGGCCAGGTGCATGGCGGTGGCCTGGGTCTCTTGCACGGCACCCGCCACTTGCCCGGCGGTAAGGTTGATGGTGGCCACCAGGTCGCGCAGTTGGTCCACGGAATAGTTGATGGAGTCGGCGATGGTGCCGGTGAAGTCTTCGGTCACCGAGGCGGTCACGGTGAGGTCGCCGTCGGCCAGGTCTTCGATTTCATCGAGCAGGCGCATGATCGCGTTCTGGTTGCGCTCGTTCTTCTCGGCGGTCTCGTGCAGTTGGCGGTTGGTTTCGCGCACCATCACCAGGCCGATCAGGATGATCGAGGCCAGCGCCAACAGGCCCAGCACATAGCCGCCGATGGTGTCGAAGCTGCGTCCGCTGGCGAGGTTTTCAAAACCGGTGGCCAGGTGCGAGGCTTCATCGAGCAGGGTTTGCGACAGGTTGAAAATATTGCTCGCCGAGGCGCGGACCTGGAACAACTGCGGCGAGGTTTCGAGAATTTCATCCACGGAGCCGGAGACAAACTCGAACAACTCGGCGATTTCCGCCAGCCGCGCGCGGGCATCGCGGTCTTCGACCTGAGTGATGCGCAGCCCGGGGTTGCCGTTGAGCATGCCATTGAGCACCTGCCCGAAGCGATTGGCATCGCGGCCGAAGGTGTCGGCGGCCTGGACGGCGGTTTCGTCACCGGCCAGCACCGTGTTGACCGCGCCCAGGATACGTTCGGCCAGCAGCGACTGGCGCTGGGCCAAGGCCACCTGGCTGGCCGGCGCGCCGCGTTGCAGCAGGATGTCGACGACCTTTTCCGACTCCATCTGCAATTGCGGTACGGTTTCGGCGAGGGTCGCGGCCACTTGGTGCAGGGACAGCACGGTCTGTTCGCTGGCGAGGATCGCGTCGGTGTTTTTCAACAGCGCTTCCCAGTCCGTCTGCACCGCGCGCATTTCGGCGCGGACCGCACTGGGCGCAGCAGGCAGGCCGGTTTCCGGGTCGCCTTTTTTCAGGTAGCCCCAGCGCTGGGCAAAATCGTTGCGCGCGTCGCCCAACAGCTTGAATGCGGCGGCCTTGCCGGCGGCGGCCTCGGTAGCGTTCTTGGCAATGCGTTGGGACAGCACGCGCAGTTCACCGGCGTGGCCGATGTACTGCTTGTCGTAGGTGGACTGGGTGTTGAGGTAAGCGAAGTTGGCGAACAGCAGCATGATGAATACGATCAGCGCGATAAACAGCACGATGATCTGTGAACGGCTGCGTGAGCCGGCCTGGGGTTTGGGCGTAGTCGCGGTGCTCATGCGGCGACATCCATGAAGCCTGGGGCCTGGGCCAGGGCGAAGGGGCTGAAGACCTGCCACAGCGGCTCGCCGTCGAATTGGCCCTGGATAAATGGCGCGCCGGGGCTGGGGCTCGCCAGCAAGGCGTCTTGTGCAAAATGCTGCATCCCCACCACCTCGTCTACCAGCAGCCCGACAAACAGATCGTTGTATTCCACCACCAGCACCCGCCGTTGCTTGCGCGCCTTGGACAGCCCAAGGCCAAGGAAGCCGCCGAGGTCCATCACCGGCAGCAAACGCCCGCGCAGGTTAGCAACACCCTTGACCCAGGCCTTGACCCCGGGCATTAAAGTGCAGCGCGGCTCATGCAGGACTTCGGCGACTTCGCCCATGGGCGCGACATACCAATGCTGACCCAGGCGAAAACCAATCCCGCTCCAGCGTTGCAGGCGGGTTTCCTGGGACGGCAGGTCGGCGGCCAGCAGGCGGCAGCGGCGGTCGATGTCCAGCAGCAACTCGAAGGCGGTTTGCGACTCGGTCATGATGGCGTGCCGTCAGCCGGCCAGCACCTTGTTCAGGGTGGCGATCAGGGTTTCCTCGTCCACAGGCTTGGTCAGGTAATCCTTGGCACCCTGGCGTGCGCCCCAGATCTTGTCGGTCTCCTGATCCTTGGTGGTGATGATGATGATCGGGATGCCGTTGGTTTCCGGCTCCTTGGACAGCTGGCGGGTGGCCTGGAAGCCATTGAGGCCCGGCATCACGATGTCCATCAGCACGGCGTCAGGCTTTTCCTGGCGGGCCAGGGCCACGCCGTCGGCGCCGTTCTCGGCCTTGAGGACCTGGTGGCCGTGCTTTTCCAGCATGCCGGTCAGTTTGTACATTTCGGTCGGCGAATCGTCGACGATCAGAACACGTGCCATGGTTTTCCCCACTACATTGGTCGGCGCCGGCCCTTGTGAGGCGGCGTCAGTGTGCTTGTTCCACTGCGGCGAACCCGGGCACATAGGCCTTGATCGCACTCAGCAGTTCTTCCTTGCTGAAAGGCTTGGTCAAAAACTGATCGACACCCACGATGCGCCCCTTGGCCTTGTCGAACAGACCGTCCTTGGAGGACAGCATGATCACCGGGATCGACTTGAACACCGGGTTGTTCTTCACCAGGGCGCAGGTCTGATAGCCATCCAGGCGCGGCATCATGATGTCGACAAAGATAATGTGCGGGTGATGATCCACAATCCGGGCCAGGGCATCGAAACCGTCGATGGCCGTGATGACATCGCAGCCCACGTTCTTCAACAGCGTCTCGGCGGTGCGGCGGATCGTCTTCGAATCGTCGATCACCATCACTCTCAAGGCGTTGGAATGCTGTTCCATATCTGCTCTACCATCGCCACAGCGAATCGGTTTTCGGTGTGTACTGCCTGATGTTGCACAGGATGAGCGCCGCAGGCCTTGGAATTCAAGGGCTGCTGCGCCGTGGCAGTCTTTTTAGCACAGTCTCGGGGAGCAATCTATCGAGGCACCCGCCCGGTGGTTTTTCCTTGACCCACAACAGCCGCAGCGCCACTCTGACGCCACTTTTATGCGCCCCAATTTTGCTAGAGGAAATCCCCCATGAGCGTTCGCGTCGGCATTGTCATGGACCCTATCGCCAGCATTTCCTATAAAAAGGACAGCTCGCTGGCCATGCTCCTGGCCGCCCAGGCCCGCGGCTGGAGCCTGTTCTATATGGAGCAGCGCGACCTATACCAGGGCGACGGCGAGGCCCGTGCACGCATGCGCCCGCTGCAGGTGTTTGCCAACCCCGAGAAGTGGTTCGAACTGCAGGACGAAATCGACAGCCCCCTGAGCGACCTCGACGTGATCCTGATGCGCAAGGACCCGCCGTTCGACATGGAGTTCGTCTACTCCACCTACCTGCTGGAGCAGGCCGAGCGTGCCGGCGTGCTGATCGTCAACAAGCCGCAAAGCCTGCGCGACTGCAATGAAAAGCTGTTCGCCACCTTGTTCCCGCAGTGCACGCCGCCCACCGTGGTCAGCCGTCGCGCCGACGTGCTGCGTGAATTTGCCGCCAAACACGGTGATGTGATCCTCAAGCCGCTGGACGGCATGGGTGGCACCTCGATCTTCCGTCACCGCGCCGGCGACCCGAACCTGTCGGTGATCCTCGAAACCCTGACCGCCCTGGGCACCCAGCAGATCATGGGCCAGGCCTACCTGCCGGCGATCAAGGACGGCGACAAACGCATCCTGATGATCGACGGCGAGCCGGTGGATTACTGCCTGGCGCGTATTCCGGCGGCGGGCGAGACCCGTGGCAACCTGGCAGCAGGCGGTCGAGGCGAAGCGCGGCCGTTGTCCGACAAGGACCGCTGGATCGCCAGCCAAGTTGGCCCGACCCTGCGGGAAAAGGGTTTGCTGTTTGTAGGCCTTGACGTAATTGGGGAAAACCTCACCGAAATCAATGTCACCAGCCCGACCTGCATTCGCGAGATCGACAACGCATTTGGCACGAACATCGGCGAAATGTTGATGGCCGCCATCGAGCGCAAGCTGCAGGCCAAGTGATATAGAACAGCCGGACACATACCAACATTGCGCTATCATGCCCGACCTGTGAAACGCGCGATGTTGGTTTTCTTGTCATGACACTCCCGTCCGATCTGCCCTCCGAACTCTCCCACAGCGGCGTGCGCCCGGCTGATCGGCTCGGATTTACCCTGTTTCTCGCGGCATTGATTCATCTGGCCTTGATCCTCGGCGTGGGTTTCACCATGGTCGAGCCCAAGCAGATCACCAAGACCCTGGAAATCACCCTCGCCACGTTCAAGAGCGAAAAGAAGCCCGAGAAGGCGGACTTTCTCGCCCAGGACAACCAGCAAGGCAGTGGCACCCTGGACAAGAAGGCGATCCCCAAGACCACCGAAGTCGCGCCCTTCCAGGACAACAAGGTCAATAAGGTCACACCGCCGCCGGCGCCCAAGCCTGAAGTCAAACAGGCCACGCCCAAGCCCACGGTGACCACCGTTGCACCCAAGCCGCAAAAAGCCCCAGTCCAGCGCGAGAAAACCAAGACCGAGCCGCAACCCGAGCCCGTGAAGCCGGCACCGACGTTCGACAGCTCGACACTGTCCGACGAAATCTCCAGCCTGGAAGCCGAACTGGCCCATGAACAACAGCTTTACGCCAAGCGCCCACGCATTTACCGCCTGAACGCCGCCTCGACCATGCGCGACAAGGGCGCCTGGTATAAGGACGAGTGGCGTAAGAAGGTCGAGCGCATCGGTAACCTCAACTACCCGGAAGAGGCACGGCGCCAGCAGATCTACGGCAATTTGCGCCTATTGGTGTCGATCAACCGCGACGGCACCTTATATGAAGTGCAGGTGCTGGAGTCGTCCGGTCAGCCGCTGCTGGACCAGGCGGCCCAACGCATCGTGCGCCTGGCCGCGCCCTTTGCCCCGTTTACCGGGGACTTGAACGATGTGGACCGCCTGGAAATCATCCGCACCTGGAAGTTTGCCAAGGGTGATCGCCTTTCCAGCAACTGAACGCGCCGTCCTACAGAAAAGCCGACAGCACGGTATTCGGGTCACGTCCAGCTTGTCAGTTCGCCCCTCCAACGCCACACTAGCGGACATGAAAAATGTCAGCCCGACCTACCTCAAGCACCAATTCCTGATCGCCATGCCCCATATGGCCGACCCGAACTTTGCGCAGACCTTGACCTACATCGTCGAGCACACGGCCAATGGTGCCATGGGGTTGGTGGTGAACCGCCCGCAGGCGCTGAACCTGGCCGATATCCTTGAACAGCTGCGTCCGGAGGTCGACCCGCCGGCCCGTTGCCAGGGCGTGCCGATCTACATCGGCGGGCCGGTGCAGACCGATCGCGGCTTTGTGCTGCACCCCACCGGGCCGAAGTTCCAGGCCACGGTGGACCTGGACGGAGTCTCGCTGTCCACCTCCCAGGACGTGTTGTTCGCCATCGCCGACGGCGTGGGCCCTGAGCAAAGCGTGATCACCCTGGGTTACGCCGGCTGGGAAGCCGGGCAGCTGGAAGCCGAACTGGCCAGCAATGCCTGGCTGACCTGCCCGTTCGATGCCGACATCCTGTTCAACACCGCAAGCGAACTGCGCCTGGAAGCCGCCGCGGCCAAGCTGCGGGTCAACCTCGGCCTGCTGACCAGCCAGGCGGGGCACGCCTGATGGCCTTGCGTCTGATCCTCGGCTTTGACTACGGCACCAAGCAGATCGGCGTAGCGGTCGGCCAGGTCATCACCGGCCAGGCCCGCGAGCTGTGCACCCTCAAGGCCCAGAACGGCATACCGGACTGGAACCAGGTCGAAGCCCTGATCAAAGAGTGGAAGCCCGATGCCGTAGTGGTCGGCCTGCCCCTGAACATGGACGGCACCCCCAGCGACATGTGCCTGCGCGCCGAAAAGTTCGCCCGCCGTCTTAACGGCCGCTACAACCTGCCCTTCTATACCCACGATGAACGCCTGACCACCTTTGAAGCCAAGGGCGAGCGCCGTGACCGTGGCGGCCAGAAAGGCAGCTACCGCGACAACCCGGTGGACGCCATCGCCGCCGCCTTGCTGTTACAGGGCTGGCTGGACGAAAACACTGCTTTATTTGAATCCTGACTGACGCGGCTTGCCGCGTCTTCTTACGTTTGAGCCCGGACCTTGTCGTCGCCCCGCCGCGCAAGGCCTTGAAGGAGCCACCATGAGCCTGCCAAACCCCGCCGAACTGATCCGCCAGATGGCGGTTAGCCTCAAGACGCACCTGGAACACCGTGGCATCAGCGAACCGCGCTTTATCGGTATTCGCACCGGCGGTGTGTGGGTCGCCCAAGCGTTGCTGGACGAACTGGGCAGCGACTCACCCTTGGGTACACTGGACGTGTCCTTCTACCGCGACGACTTCAGCCAGAACGGCCTGCACCCGCAAGTGCGCCCGTCCGCCCTGCCGTTCGAGATTGAAGGCCAGCACCTGGTGCTGATCGACGACGTGCTGATGAGCGGCCGTACCATCCGCGCCGCCATGAATGAATTGTTCGATTACGGGCGCCCGGCCAGCATCACCCTGGTCTGCCTGCTCGACCTGGAGGCAGGCGAACTGCCCATCAGCCCGGACGTGGTCGGCGCCACGCTGTCCCTGGAGGCCAGCCAGCGAGTAAAATTGTCCGGTCCCACGCCGCTCGAACTCGAACTGCAAGACCTTGCCCTTTAAACCGCCTTGTAAAGAGTCCCCGCGATGACGCCTCTAGATGCCAAGCGCCCGCTGCAGCTCAATGCTCAGGGCCAGTTGCAACACTTCTTGTCCCTCGACGGTTTGCCCCGCGAACTGCTCACCGAAATCCTCGACACCGCCGACTCGTTCCTCGAGGTTGGCGGCCGGGCGGTGAAGAAAGTCCCGTTGCTGCGCGGCAAGACCATCTGCAACGTGTTCTTCGAGAACTCCACCCGTACACGGACCACCTTTGAACTGGCGGCCCAACGGCTGTCGGCCGACGTGATCACGTTGAACGTGTCCACCTCGTCGGCGAGCAAGGGCGAGACCCTGCTCGACACCCTGCGCAACCTGGAGGCGATGGCCGCCGACATGTTCGTGGTGCGCCACGGCGACTCCGGTGCCGCCCACTTCATTGCCGAGCACGTGTGCCCGCAGGTGGCGATCATCAACGGCGGCGACGGCCGTCACGCCCACCCGACCCAGGGCATGCTCGACATGCTCACCATACGTCGGCACAAGGGCAGCTTCGAAAACCTCTCGGTGGCCATCGTCGGCGACATCCTGCACTCGCGGGTGGCACGCTCGAACATGCTGGCCCTGAAAACCCTGGGTTGCCCGGACATCCGCGTGATCGCACCGAAAACCCTCTTGCCCATCGGCATCGAGCAATACGGCGTGAAGGTCTACACCGACATGACCGAAGGCCTCAAGGATGTGGACGTGGTAATCATGCTGCGCCTGCAACGCGAACGCATGTCGGGTGGCCTGCTGCCGAGCGAAGGCGAGTTCTACCGCCTCTTCGGTCTGACCACCGCACGCCTGGCCGGCGCCAAGCCCGACGCCATCGTGATGCACCCGGGGCCGATCAACCGAGGCGTGGAGATTGAGTCGGCGGTGGCCGACGGCAGCCAGTCGGTGATTCTCAACCAGGTCACGTATGGCATCGCCGTGCGCATGGCGGTGTTGTCCATGGCCATGAGCGGGCAAACCGCGCAACGTCAATTCGAGCAGGAGAAGGCCCAGTGAAGCTCAGCATTCTCGGCGCCCGAGTCATCGATCCGGCCAGCGGCCTGGATCACGTTACCGATCTGCACCTGGAGGCGGGCCGGATCATCGCCATCGGCGCCGCGCCCGGTGCTTTCAGCCCCAGCGAGACCATCGATGCCAAAGGCCTGGTGGCCGCGCCTGGCCTGGTGGACCTGAACGTCGCCCTGCGCGAGCCGGGCTTCAGCCGCAAAGGCAATATCACCAGCGAGACCCGCGCGGCCGCAGCCGGTGGCGTCACCAGCCTGTGCTGCCCACCGCACACCAAGCCGGTGCTCGACACGTCGGCCGTGACCGAGCTGATCCTCGACCGTGCCCGTGAGGCCGGCAATTGCAAAGTGTTCCCCATCGGCGCCCTGAGCAAAGGCCTGGAAGGCGAACAACTCGCCGAACTGATCGCCCTGCGCGATGCCGGTTGCGTGGCGTTCGGCAACGGCCTGGAGAGTTTCCGCAGCACCCGCACCCTGTGCCGCGCCCTGGAATACGCGGCCACCTTCGACTTGACGGTGATCTTCCACTCCCAGGACCGCGACCTGGCCGAAGGCGGCCTGGCCCATGAAGGTGCGGTCGCCAGCTTCCTCGGCTTGCCGGGTATTCCGGAAACCGCTGAAACCGTAGCCCTGGCCCGTGACCTGCTGCTGGTGGAACAAAGCGGCGTGCGTGCGCACTTCAGCCAACTGACCAGCGCCCGGGGCGTGGCCCTGATCGCCCAGGCCCAGGCCCGTGGCCTGCCGGTGACGGCAGACGTGGCGTTGTATCAGTTGCTGCTGACGGATGAGGCGCTGATCGACTTCTCCAGCCTTTACCACGTGCAACCGCCGCTGCGCACACTGGCCGATCGTGACGGTTTGCGTGCGGCAGTGAAATCGGGGGTGATTTCGGCGATTTCCAGCCACCACCAGCCCCATGAGCGCGATGCCAAGCTGGCGCCGTTCGGCGCGACAGAGCCGGGCATCAGCAGCGTGGAGCTGTTGCTGCCGCTGGCGATGACGTTGGTGGAAGACGGTTTGCTGGACCTGCCGACACTGCTGGCGCGCCTGAGCGCAGGCCCGGCCGAGGCCTTGCGCCTGCCGGCGGGCAAGCTGGCGGTGGGATCGGCGGCGGATCTGGTGCTGTTTGACCCGGCCGGCTCCACGGTTGCGGGCGAGCACTGGCTGTCCAAGGGTGAGAACTGCCCGTTCATCGGCCATAGCCTGCCGGCAAGCGTGCGCTACACCTTGGTGGATGGGCGCATCAGCTATCAGGCTTGAGCCATTAAAACCTGTAGGAGCGAGCAAGCTCGCCCCTACAGGTTATTTATGATCTACCGGCCGCCGTTGCGCTCGGCATTGCGGATCGAAACCTGGGTATTCAAGGTCCAGAAGTCATACAGCACTCCCACCAGGAACAAGCCGCCGGTCAGCAGGTAGATCAGGCCGGTGATCCATTTGCCCTGGTACATGCGGTGCACGCCGAACACCCCCAGAAACGCCAACAGAATCCACGCCACGTTGTATTCGATAGGCCCAGCGGTAAAACGCAGGTCCGCTTCACGGTCCATGGCCGGAATCAGGAACAGGTCGATCAGCCAGCCGATCCCCAGCAAGCCGAGGGTGAAAAACCAGATCGTTCCAGTGACCGGTTTGCCGTAATAGAAACGATGGGCCCCGGTAAACCCGAAAATCCAGAGCAGGTAACCGATCACCTTGCTGTGGGTGTCTTGCTGCGGACCAACCTGTTGATAGGTGTTCATGGAGTACCTCTTTTGCTTCGATAGATAAATTTTTTCACTTTCTTTGTGACTTTTTTACAGGCGCCCGACGTACGGCAAATGGTATCTTCCCTCCCCTGGAAGCCTTATGCCACCTGACTTGTGTAGGACAATCGCGGCGAATCGTCGCGTTTTTCCTGAGTTTGACCCCAAGGTTCAGTCGACAAACGGCCTGAGAACGACACAAAAAGCTGTTATAAAGTTGCGCGCAACCCCATAAGAGCCACGCCTAATGCGACCATTTTTAAAGACATGGCTAACCATTTGCCTATTAATGCCACTGGCCGCCCACGCCACCAATCGTGAGCAACGACTTCCGAACGTCAACGGTTTCACCCCTAAAGTCCACAGCGCGCCCAGCACTGCCAAATCGGCAAAACCGACCGTCAGCCGCCCGACTCAACTGAGCAAGGCCCACGGTAAAGCAGTTCCAGGCCTGATGGCAGTCAACACCAGGCAAAGCAGCACCGTCCTCAGCCGCGCCGTAAACGTGCTCGGTACTCCTTATCGTTGGGGCGGCAGCAGCCCAAGTAAAGGGTTCGACTGCAGCGGCCTGGTGAAATATGCGTTTAACGACGTAGCGGCCGTGGATCTGCCGCGCACCTCCAACGCCATGGCCGCCGGTCATGGGCAGAAGGTTGAGCGCAAGGACCTGAAACCGGGAGACCTGTTGTTCTTCAAACTGAAGAGCCGCCAGGTGAACCACGTAGCCATCTACCTGGGCAACGACCGCTTCATCCACGCACCGCGTCGTGGCAAGTCGGTCAGCATCGACACGCTGAAAAAGCCGTTCTGGGACAAGAACTACGTGATTGCCAAGCGGGTTCTGCCGAAAGAGCAGAATACCTTGCGGGTCGTACAACGCTGATCTGAAGCTGGAATGCAGTAGTACATGTGGGAGGGGGCTTGCTCCCGATAGCAGTGGGTCAGGTACAGATAAGCTGACTGATCCACCGCTATCGGGGCAAGCCCCCTCCCACATTTGATGTGTGTCGTTCACAACCCCTCAGATATCCCCAGGCACCCTCGCCTTCTCCCGCGCCTCTTCCCGGCTGATCACGCCTTCCGTGACCAACGCCTTCAAGCTCATATCCAGCGTTTTCATACCCAACGCACCGCCGGTCTGAATCGCCGAGACCATCTGCGCCACCTTGTCCTCACGGATCAAATTTCGTATGGCTGGCGTGCCCAGCATGATTTCATGGGCCGCCACCCGCCCGCCGCCAACCTTCTTGACCAGCACTTGGGACACCACCGCCTGCAACGACTCCGACAGCATCGAGCGGACCATGGCCTTTTCCCCCGCCGGGAACACGTCCACCAGCCTGTCCACGGTCTTTGCCGCCGAGGTGGTGTGCAGGGTGCCAAATACCAGATGCCCGGTCTCAGCCGCCGTCAGGGCCAGGCGGATGGTTTCCAGGTCGCGCAGTTCGCCCACCAGGATCACGTCGGGGTCTTCGCGCAGCGCCGAACGCAAGGCCAGCGAGAAACTATGGGTGTCGCGATGCACCTGGCGCTGGTTGATCAGGGCGGTTTTCGGCGTGTGGATAAACTCGATGGGGTCTTCCAGCGTGAGGATGTGCTGGCGCCGATGCTGATTGAGGTAATCGATCATCGCCGCCAGGGTAGTGGATTTGCCGGAGCCGGTGGGGCCCGTCACCAGCACCAGGCCACGCGGCAACTGGGCAATACGCCGGAACACCTCCCCCAGACCGAGGTTTTCCAGGCTCTGGACCTCGCCCGGGATGGTGCGAAACACCGCGCCCATGCCGCGATCCTGCTGGAATACGTTCGCCCGGAACCGAGCCACGCCCGGCAACTCGAAGGCAAAATCCGTTTCAAGAGATGTTTCGAAATCCTTTTGTTGGTAGCGGTTGAGCAACGGGCTCAATAAATCCGCCACTTGCGGGGGTGAAAGCACCGGCCAATCCAACGGCCAGACCTCACCGTCAATACGCAACATGGGTGCCACACCGGCCGACAGATGCAGGTCGGAAGCGCCGCGACGCACGCCGGCCTCCAGTAATTCAGTGATATCCATAGGGCTTTCCATTTCCAGTAGAATGCCGCGGACTCCATATCCACGGGCGCATCTTGAATGTCGACGATAGCAGACAACATCGGCCAGGTTAGCCAGCGCATCCGCGCCGCAGCCGACGCCGTGCAACGTGACGCAAACAGCATCCACCTGCTGGCCGTGAGCAAGACCAAACCCGCCCAAGCCCTGCGTGAAGCCTATGCCGCCGGGGTGCGTGATTTTGGCGAAAACTATCTGCAGGAAGCCCTGGGCAAACAGGCCGAATTAACCGACCTGCCCTTGAGTTGGCACTTCATCGGCCCCATTCAATCGAACAAGACTCGCGCCATCGCCGAGAATTTCGCTTGGGTGCATTCCGTGGACCGCCTCAAAATTGCACAACGCCTGTCCGAGCAACGCCCGGCCGACCTGCCACCGCTGAATATCTGCATCCAGGTCAATGTCAGTGGCGAGGCCAGCAAGTCCGGCTGCACCCCCGCCGACCTGCCGGCCCTGGCCAACGCCATCAGCGCCCTGCCGCGCTTGAAGCTGCGGGGCCTGATGGCGATTCCCGAGCCGACGGACGATCGGGCCGAACAAGACGCCGCGTTTTCCAGCGTGCGCGTCCTGCAAAACAGCCTGAACCTGCCGCTCGACACACTTTCCATGGGCATGAGCCACGACCTTGAGTCGGCCATCGCCCAAGGCGCCACCTGGGTGCGGATCGGTACCGCCCTGTTTGGCGCCCGCGACTACGGCCAGCCATGAAATGGCTGACATCCATCTAAGTAAGGACCTGTCATGAGCAACACGCGTATTGCCTTTATCGGCGCCGGCAACATGGCGGCCAGCCTGATCGGCGGCCTGCGGGCCAAGGGCCTGGAAGCGGCGCAGATCCGCGCCAGCGACCCGGGCGCCGAGACCCGTGCCCGCGTCAGCGCCGAGCACGGTATCGAAACCCTCGCCGATAACGCCGAAGCCATCCAAGGTGTCGATGTGATCGTGCTGGCGGTCAAGCCACAGGCCATGAAGGCCGTGTGCGAAAGCCTGCGCCCAAGCCTGCAGCCACATCAACTGGTGGTGTCGATCGCCGCCGGCATCACCTGCGCCAGCATGAACAACTGGCTCGGTGCCCAGCCGATCGTACGTTGCATGCCCAACACCCCGGCGCTGCTGCGCCAGGGCGTGAGCGGTTTGTACGCCACCCACGAGGTGACTGCCGAGCAACGTGACCAGGCCCAGGAACTGCTGTCTGCCGTGGGCATCGCCCTGTGGCTGGAACAGGAGCAGCAACTGGACGCGGTCACCGCCGTCTCGGGCAGCGGCCCGGCTTACTTCTTCCTGCTGATCGAGGCCATGACCGCCGCCGGCGTGAAACTGGGCCTGCCACAGCAAGTCGCCGAGCAACTGGCCGAGCAAACCGCCCTGGGCGCCGCGAAAATGGCTGTCTCCAGTGAGGTGGACGCTGCCGAGTTGCGCCGTCGCGTCACCTCCCCCGGCGGCACCACGCAGGCTGCCATCGAATCGTTCCAGGCCGGGGGCTTTGAAGCCCTGGTGGAAAAAGCACTGGGTGCCGCAGCACATCGTTCGGCTGAAATGGCCGAGCAGCTGGGCAAATAGTCGTCCCCCTACGAAGGAATAAATGATGCTTGGACTCAATGACGCCGTCATCTTCATCATCCAGACCTTGGGCAGCCTGTACCTGCTGATCGTGCTGATGCGTTTTATCCTGCAACTGGTGCGGGCGAACTTCTACAACCCGCTGTGCCAATTCGTGGTGAAGGCCACGCAACCGCTGCTCAAGCCCCTGCGCCGGGTGGTCCCGAGCATGTTCGGCCTGGACATGTCGTCGCTGGTGCTGGCGCTGCTGCTGCAGATCCTGCTGTTCGTGCTGGTCCTGATGCTCAAGGGCTACCTGCCTTACACCGTGCTGCTGTTGCCGTGGGCACTGATCGGGATCTTCTCGTTGTTTTTGAAGATCATCTTCTGGTCGATGATCATCAGCGTGATCCTGTCCTGGGTCGCGCCGGGTAGCCGCAGCCCAGGTGCCGAGCTGGTGTCTCAGATTACCGAGCCGGTGCTCGCGCCGTTCCGCCGCTGGGTGCCCAACCTGGGCGGCCTGGATATTTCGCCGATCTTCGCGTTTATCGCGATCCAGCTGATACAAGGCTGGGGCATCCCGTACCTGGCTGACTTCGCGAACATGCCCAAGGAACTGTTCGGACTGATCTGACAGGCGGAGCAAATGCAGGAGGGGCGGGGCGACGATTCGACTTGCTCCCTCCCACATTTGGCCTTTGCTTGCCGCTGGGTGCATCGGTCTTTAGACTTACGCCTCATTTAAACGAGAGCAGGGTCGATGCCAACTGCCTTCCCCCCCGATTCTGTTGGACTGGTCGTGCCCCAAGTGGCGCACTTCAGCGAACCACTGGCCCTGGCCTGTGGTCGTTCGCTGCCTGCCTATGACCTGATTTATGAAACCTACGGCCAACTGAACGCCACGGCGAGCAATGCCGTGCTGATCTGCCACGCCCTCTCCGGCCATCATCACGCCGCTGGTTTCCACAGCGTTGACGAGCGCAAGCCTGGCTGGTGGGACAGTTGCATCGGCCCCGGCAAGCCCATCGACACCAACAAGTTCTTTGTCGTCAGCCTGAACAACCTCGGCGGCTGCAATGGCTCCACCGGCCCCAGCAGCCTCAACCCGGAAACCGGCAAGCCGTTCGGCGCCGACTTCCCCGTACTCACCGTGGAAGACTGGGTGCACAGCCAGGCACGCCTCGCCGACCTGCTGGGCATCCGGCAATGGGCCGCGGTGATCGGCGGCAGCCTGGGCGGCATGCAGGCCCTGCAATGGACCATCACGTATCCGGACCGCGTGCGCCATTGCCTGGCCATCGCCTCGGCGCCCAAATTGTCGGCGCAGAACATCGCCTTCAACGAAGTGGCGCGCCAGGCCATCCTCACCGACCCCGAATTCCACGGCGGTTCGTTCCAGGAAGCCGGTGTGATCCCCAAGCGCGGCTTGATGCTGGCGCGAATGGTCGGGCACATCACCTACCTGTCCGATGACTCCATGGGCGAGAAATTCGGCCGTGGCCTCAAGAGCGAGAAGCTCAACTACGACTTCCACAGCGTCGAGTTCCAGGTGGAAAGCTACCTTCGTTATCAGGGCGAGGAGTTCTCCGGGCGTTTCGACGCCAACACCTACCTGCTGATGACCAAGGCCCTGGACTACTTCGACCCGGCAGCCAACCACGACGATGACCTGGCGAAAACCTTCGAGGGCGCCACGGCCAAGTTCTGCGTCATGTCGTTTACCACCGACTGGCGCTTCTCGCCGGCCCGCTCCCGAGAGCTGGTGGATGCGCTGATGGCGGCCAAGAAAGACGTCTGCTACCTGGAGATCGATGCACCGCAAGGCCATGACGCCTTCCTGATTCCGATCCCGCGCTACCTCCAGGCTTTCAGCAACTACATGAACCGCATTACTTTGTGAGAACGCCATGAGAGCCGACCTGGACATCATCCAAGACTGGATCCCCGCCGGCAGCCGCGTGCTCGACCTGGGCTGCGGCGATGGCGAACTGCTGAGCTGGCTGCGTGACAACAAGCAAGTCACCGGCTACGGCCTGGAAAACGACCCGGACAACATCGCCCAGTGCGTGGCCAAGGGCATCAACGTGATCGAGCAGGACCTGGACAAGGGCCTGGGCAACTTCGCCAGCAACAGCTTCGATATCGTGGTGATGACCCAGGCCCTGCAAGCGGTGCACTACCCGGACCGCATCCTCGACGAAATGCTGCGCGTGGGTCGCCAGTGCATCATCACCTTCCCCAACTTCGGGCACTGGCGCTGCCGCTGGTACCTGGCGACCAAGGGCCGCATGCCGGTCTCGGATTTCCTGCCGTACACCTGGTACAACACGCCGAACATCCACTTCTGCACCTTCGAAGACTTCGAAGCCCTGTGTGGCGAGCGTGAAGCCAAGGTGATCAACCGCCTGGCCGTCGATCAACAGCATCGTCACGGCTGGGCAAGCAAGCTATGGCCCAATCTGTTGGGCGAAATTGGCATCTATCGGGTCAGCAGCCCTGGCCTGACGGATCACAAGATTGCCGTCTAATCATTTTCAAGAGGGACGATCATGAGTCGCTTGGCTATTTTTCTACTGACTGCATGCCTGGGCGCCAGCGCCATGGCGGCGGACACTATCGACGCTAATCGCAAGAAAGACTTCGGTGATATCACCGTTCATTACAACACCTTCACCTCCAGCTTCCTGCAGCCGGAAACCGCCCAGAAAGTCGGCGTGGTGCGCAGCAAGGAGAAGGGCTTGATCAATGTGACCGTGATCAAGGGCGTAACCCCGGTGGCAGCACAGGTGACAGGCACCATCAAGGACCTGGGCGGCAAGAGCGAGATCCTGACGTTCAAGCAAATCGACGAGAAAGGCGGGATCAATTACCTCGCGCCGTACTCCGTGACACAGCGGGAATACAAGACGTTTACCATCAATGTGGAAACCGGCGGCAAAGCCCATAGCTTCCAATTCAACCAGGAACTGTTTCCGGCGGAATGATGAACCTTACTCAACTCGTATTGGCCAGCCATAACGCCGGCAAGCTCAAAGAACTCCAGGCCATGCTCGGCGAATCCGTGCAGTTGCGCTCGATCGGCGAGTTCAGCCAGGTGGAGCCGGAAGAGACCGGCCTGTCGTTCGTCGAGAACGCCATCCTCAAGGCGCGCAATGCCGCACGCATCTCGGGCCTGCCGGCGCTGGCGGATGACTCGGGGCTGGCAGTGGACTTTCTTGGCGGCGCCCCTGGCATCTATTCGGCGCGTTATGCCGACGGCAAGGGCGACGCGGCCAACAACGCCAAGTTGCTGGACGCCCTCAAAGGCGTACCGGATAACGAACGCGGTGCACAATTCGTCTGCGTGCTGGCCTTGGTGCGGCATGCCGATGACCCGCTGCCGATCCTCTGCGAAGGCCTGTGGCACGGGCGCATCCTGCACGCTGCCAGCGGTGAGCACGGTTTTGGCTATGACCCGTTGTTCTGGGTGCCGGAGCGCAATGTCTCCAGCGCCGAATTGAGCCCGGCCGACAAGAACCAGATCAGCCACCGCGCCCGCGCAATGGATTTGCTGCGCCAGCGCCTGGGCTTGAAATGACCCGGAACACCTCCGCGCAGCCGCTGATCCACGGTGGCGCGCAAACACCACGGGCGGCCATGCCGGTGCTGCCGCCCCTGGCGCTGTACATCCACATCCCGTGGTGCGTGCGCAAATGCCCTTACTGCGACTTCAACTCCCACACCGCCAGCAAGGTGCTGCCGGAAGAAGAGTATGTGGACGCCTTGCTGGCCGACCTCGACCAGGACCTGCACGCGGTGTATGGGCGCGAACTGAGTTCGATCTTCTTCGGCGGCGGCACGCCAAGCCTGTTCAGCGCTGTGGCGCTGGGTCGATTGCTCAAAGGCGTGGAAGCACGCATCCCGTTTGCCGGCGACATCGAGATCACCCTGGAAGCCAACCCCGGCACGTTCGAGCAAGAGAAGTTCGTCGCCTACCGCGCGCTGGGTATCAACCGGCTGTCCATCGGCATCCAGAGCTTCCAGCAGGCAAAGCTTGAGGCCCTGGGCCGCATCCACAACGGCGACGAAGCCGTACGCGCCGCCGGGATGGCGCGCCACGCCGGGTTCGATAACTTCAACCTGGACCTGATGCACGGTTTGCCCGACCAGTCCCTGGACGATGCGTTGAGCGACCTGCGCCAGGCTATCGCGCTCAAACCCACACACCTGTCCTGGTACCAGTTGACCCTGGAACCCAACACCGTGTTCTGGAACCAGCCGCCCGCGCTGCCGGAAGACGATACCCTGTGGGACATCCAGGAAGCCGGCCAGGCGCTGCTGGCCGAGCACGGTTACGCACAATACGAAGTGTCGGCCTACGCCCAGCCTGGGCGCCCGGCGCGGCATAACCTCAACTACTGGAGTTTCGGCGACTTTATCGGCATCGGCGCCGGGGCCCACGGCAAGCTCAGCCATCCGGACGGTCGCATTGTGCGCACCTGGAAGACCCGCGCGCCGAAGGACTACCTCAACCCGGCCAAAAGCTTCCAGGCCGGGGCGAAGGAGCTGACCAACGAAGAGTTGCCGTTCGAGTTCCTGATGAACGCCCTGCGCCTCACCGCGGGCGTCGACGCCACGCTCTACGCCGAGCGCACCGGCCTCGACCTGGCGAGCCTCGACGAGGCGCGGCGCGAGGCAGAACAAAGTGGCTTAATGCAGGTCGAACCGTCACGCCTGGCGGCCACCGACCGCGGGCAACTCTTTCTCAATGACCTGTTGCAGAAGTTTTTGAGCTGATCGCTCTAAGGAAATCGAATGGATCTGGTACTCGACCTGCTCGCCACCGTATCCCGCTGGAGCCGCAGCAACCTATCGGAAATCTCCCTGGCCCTTGTGGGCTGTTTGCTGGTGCTGTTTGGCGCCGACATCAAGGGCTGGGTCGAAGCACGCCTGGGCAGCGTTGCCGGCGCGTTGCGCGTACCGTTGATGGCCCTGCTGTGCATGATCGGCAGCGGTGCGGCGCTGATCTACGCCACGCCGTGGATTGTGCGGGGGTTGAGCCAGTTCAATAACTACAGCCTGGCGCCGGTGCTGGTGGTGGTGCTGGTATTGATTGGCGTCGTCGCCGATCGCCGCTGACCTCAAATCCAACACAAAACAACTGTGGGAGGGGGCTTGCCCCCCTCCCACATTGAATTGCATTTCAAATCAGTGGCGAGTTACGCCAGCTTCTCGAACTTCAAATCCCAAACCCCATGCCCCAACCGCTCACCACGCCGCTCGAACTTGGTGATCGGGCGTTCGGCCGGGCGTGGTACGCATTTGCCGTCTTGCGCCAGGTTGCGGTAGCCAGGGGCAACGTCCATCACTTCCAGCATGTATTCGGCATAGGGTTCCCAATCGGTAGCCATATGCAGGATACCGCCGACTTTCAGCTTGCTGCGCACCAGTTCCGCGAAGGAGGCCTGGACGATGCGGCGCTTGTGGTGACGGCTCTTGTGCCATGGATCGGGGAAGAACAGCATCAGGCGGTCGAGGCTGTTGTCGGCGATGCAGCGGTTGAGCACTTCGATCGCGTCGCAGTCATAGACCCGCAGGTTGGTCAGGCCTTGAGTCAGCACGCCATTGAGCAGCGCACCGACACCTGGGCGGTGGACTTCCACGCCGATGAAATCCTGTTCCGGCGAGGCTGCGGCCATTTCCAGCAGGGAGTGGCCCATGCCAAACCCGATTTCCAGGGAGCGTGGGGCCGAACGGCCGAACACCTGGTCATAGTCCACCGGCGCATCGGCCAGGGGCAGGACGAACAGCGGCGCACCTTGCTCCAGGCCCTTTTGCTGGCCCTCGGTCATGCGGCCGGCGCGCATCACAAAACTCTTGATGCGGCGGTGCTTGGACTCGTCGCCTTCTTCCACGGTGTTCGGCGTTTCGTTTGATTCAGTCATCAATGGCTCTTACTTGATCAGACCATCCAGCGGCGAAGAGGCGCTGGCGTAGAGTTTTTTTGGCATGCGCCCGGCAAGGTAGGCCAGGCGGCCGGCGACGATGGCGTGTTTCATGGCTTCGGCCATCAGCACCGGTTGCTGGGCGTGGGCGATGGCCGAGTTCATCAGCACCGCGTCACAGCCCAGTTCCATGGCGATGGTGGCGTCGGAGGCGGTACCGACACCGGCGTCCACCAAGACCGGGATCTTGGCTTCTTCAAGGATGATCTGCAGGTTGTACGGATTGCAGATACCCAGCCCGGAACCGATCAGGCCGGCCAGCGGCATCACGGCGATACAGCCGATTTCGGCCAGTTGGCGGGCGATGATCGGGTCATCGCTGGTGTAGACCATCACGTCAAAACCTTCCTTGACCAGCGTTTCTGCGGCCTTGAGGGTTTCGATCACGTTGGGGAACAGGGTTTTCTGGTCAGCCAGCACTTCCAGCTTGACCAGGTTGTGGCCGTCGAGCAGTTCACGGGCCAGGCGGCAGGTACGCACGGCTTCGATAGCGTCGTAGCAACCGGCGGTGTTCGGCAGGAAGGTGTAGCGATCCGGCGACAGCACGTCGAGCAGGTTCGGCTCGCCCTCGATCTGGCCGAGGTTGGTGCGGCGTACGGCGAAGGTCACGATCTCGGCGCCCGAGGCTTCGATGGCCTGGCGGGTTTCTTCCATGTCGCGGTACTTGCCGGTGCCGACCAGCAGACGGGACTGGTAGGTACGACCGGCCAGGACGAAGGGCTTGTCGCTACGAACGATGCTCATGGGAAATCCTCGAAATGGGGTGAGGTTCTGCAGAATCCGGGGCTACATAAACGCGCGGGACTAGCCGCCGCCGATGGCGTGGACCACTTCGACCTGGTCACCCTCGGTGAGCGTGGTCTCGGCGTGCTGGCTACGCGGGACGATATCCAGGTTGAGTTCCACTGCGACGCGACGCCCGGTCAGGTCCAGGCGGGTCAGCAGGGCCGCAACGGTTTCGCCGTCGGGCAGTTCAAGGGATTCGCCGTTCAACTGAATGCGCATGCCACGGGCCGCCATCGTTTTTAGGGGCCAGCATTCTAGCTCGATTGGCACCTGAAGGTCAGCTCCAAGCGTCAAGCGGTCAGTTGCATGCGCCAGGCCGCCAGGCCCAGGAAGAACCAGCCCAGCAGGAACGCCAATCCGCCGAAGGGCGTGATGATGCCGAGTTTGCTGATCCCCGTAGTGGTCAGCACGTACAGGCTGCCGGAGAACAGCAGGATACCGACGACAAAGGACACGCCCGCCCACGTCACCAGGCGCCCCGGGATGTGCGCCAGCAGCAGCGCCACGCCGAACAGCGCCAGGGTGTGCACCAACTGATAGGTCACGCCGGTGTGAAAGATCGCCAGGTACTCGGCGCTCAGGCGGCTTTTCAGGCCATGGGCGGCGAACGCACCGAGGGCGACACCGGTGAAGCCGAAAAAGGCAGCCAGCATCAGAAAGCTACGCAGCATGAGGAACTCCAGTCAGACTCATTGGGCAGGGTCTGTATAATGGCCCGCTCAACGGGTTCGGCCAAGCCATCTCTATGCTGCGTGTCCTCTTCAAACGCTTTCTCACCGTCGTGAAATGGTTTGCCATTGGCAGTGTTCTGCTGGTGCTGCTGTTCCGTGTCGTCCCGCCGCCCTTCACCGCGCTGATGGTGGAGCGCAAGGTCGAATCCTGGTTCGACGGCGAACCCATTGACCTGCAACGCACCTGGGTGCCGTGGGACGAGATCTCCGACGACCTGAAAGTGGCGGTGATGGCCGGTGAAGACCAGCGTTTCCCGCAGCATTGGGGCTTTGATTTCGGCGCGATCCAGGCGGCGCTCCTGCACAACGAACGCGGCGGTTCGATCCGTGGCGCGAGCACGCTGAGCCAGCAAGTGTCGAAAAACCTGTTCCTGTGGGCGGGTCGCAGTTATTTGCGCAAAGGCATGGAGGCCTGGTTTACCGGGCTGATCGAGGTGTTGTGGCCCAAACAGCGGATTCTTGAGGTGTACCTCAACAGCGTGGAATGGGATGAAGGCGTGTTTGGCGCGGAAGCGGCGGCGCGACATCACTTTGGAGTGAGCGCTAAGGGGTTATCGCGGCAGCAGGCCAGCTACCTGGCGGCGGTGTTGCCTAATCCACGGGTGTGGAGTGCCAGCCATCCGACCGCGTATGTGGCGCGACGGGCAGCCTGGATTCGCCAGCAGATGAGCCAGCTGGGCGGAGAGGGTTACCTGGTGGAGCTGAACAATTCCCGCAAAGCGCCTTGGTCCGACTGATACAACACAAAACAAATGTGGGAGGGGCTTACCCCCTCCCACATGTTCAGGCGGCGATCGACAACTTCAGCTTGTTCATCGCGCTTTTCTCAAGCTGGCGAATGCGCTCGGCCGACACGTTGTACTTCTGCGCCAGGTCGTGCAGCGTGGCTTTTTCTTCCGCCAGCCAGCGCTGGTAGAGGATGTCACGGCTGCGATCGTCCAGCACTTCCAGCGCTTCGTGCAGGTTGTGGTTGGAGTTGTCGCTCCAGTCGGCGTCTTCCAGTTGACGCGCCGGGTCGTACCGGTGGTCTTCCAGGTAGTTGGCCGGCGATTGGAAAGCGCTGTCGTCGTCCGCTTCGGCGGCCGGGTCGAAGGCCATGTCATGGCCGGTCAGGCGGCTTTCCATCTCGCGCACTTCACGGGGCTCCACGCCGAGGCTTTCGGCCACGCGGTGGACTTCCTCGTTGTTCAGCCACGCCAGGCGTTTTTTCTGGCTGCGCAGGTTGAAGAACAGCTTGCGCTGGGCCTTGGTGGTCGCGACTTTCACGATGCGCCAGTTGCGCAGGATGAACTCGTGGATTTCCGCCTTGATCCAGTGCACGGCAAACGACACCAGGCGCACGCCCATCTCAGGGTTGAAGCGCTTTACAGCCTTCATCAGGCCGACGTTGCCTTCCTGGATCAGGTCAGCCTGGGCCAGGCCGTAGCCGCTATAGCTACGGGCGATATGTACGACAAAACGCAGGTGGGCGAGCACCATCTGCCGAGCCGCCCCCAAATCCTTCTCATAGTAGAGACTCTCGGCCAGTTCACGCTCCTGCTCGGGCGTCAGCAATGGAATGCTGTTGACCGTGTGCACATAGGCTTCCAGGTTCGCACCCGGGACCAAGGCATAAGCAGGTTGCAAAGAAGTGGTCATACGAAAAAACCTCCGACTCACATAACTCGTGCAGTTCAGCACTGCGAAAATTGACCGGGAACCGTAGGACAAGTTCCCTAAACCACTGATACGGTCAATACAAACGAAACCACATTACCCTGACATTAACTACTTCGGCGCCAGCTCGCGTAAATGCCGTGCGACCGCAATCCAGGCACCGATATAACCCAACAATACCGCGCCAAGCAAGAGCGACAGACCATCGGCAACCGGCACCCCGGCCAGGGCAAAATCGCTGCCGTACAAGCCGGCAAGCCCGACAACCGCGTCGTTCAGCCAGTTCAGGCCGAACGCCAGCACGCCCCAGGACAAAATCCCCGCACCCAGGCCATAAAGCGCACCCATGTACAGAAAAGGCCGACGCACATAGCTGTCCGTGCCGCCGACCAGTTTAATCACTTCTATCTCGGTGCGACGGTTTTCAATATGAAGACGAATGGTATTACCTATCACCAAAAGTAATGCAGACACCAACAGCACTGTCAGGCCGAACACAAACCGATCGCCCAGCTTGAGGATCGCCGCCAGGCGCTCTACCCAGACTAGATCAAGTTGCGCCTGTTGCACCTTCGGCATCTCTGCGAGTTTTTGTCGCAGGGCTTCAAGGCCCGCCTTGTCGACTTCATTCGGCGTCACCAGCACCACGCCCGGCAGCGGGTTCTGCGGCAGCTCTTTCAGCGCCTCGCCCAGACCGGACTGTTGCTGGAACTCCTCAAGGGCCTGGTCGCGGCTGACGTACTCGGCGTCCGCGACGCCCGGCATGTTCTTGATATCGTCCCGTAGCGCTTCGCCTTCCTTGGTGCTGGCATCGAGGTTCAGGTACAGGGAAATCTGTGCCGCACGCTGCCAGGAACCGCCCAGGCGCTCGACATTATTAAGCAGCAGCGACAAGCCCATCGGCAGGCTCAGGGCCACGGCCATCACCAGGCAGGTAAAAAAGCTGCCGATCGGCTGCTTGCCCAGGCGACGCAGGCTGTCCAGCAGGCTGGCGCGATGGCTTTCGATCCAGGCGCGCAGCAGGGTGCTGAAGTCCGGGCCGTCATCGTCGTCGTGTTTTTTCTTTTTCGGCTGCGGATCAGCCGGTTTCGGCGCCACGCGCTCGGAAACCTTGGGGCTACGTGTTGCACTCATACGCCAGCCTCCCCGTCACCGATCAGGCGACCGCGTTGCAGGGTCAGCATGCGATGGCGCATGCGGGCGATCAGCGCCAGGTCATGGCTGGCGATCAGTACGCTGGTGCCCAGACGGTTGATGTCTTCGAATACGCCCATGATCTCGGCCGCCAGGCGCGGGTCGAGGTTACCGGTGGGTTCGTCCGCCAGCAGCAAGGCCGGGCGGTGGACGATGGCGCGGGCAATGCCGACGCGCTGTTGCTGGCCGGTGGACAGGTCGCCGGGGTAGAGGTCGGTCTTGTCCGACAGCGCCACGCGCTCCAGGGCCGAATCCACACGCTTGACGATTTCGGCCTTGGACAGCCCAAGAATCTGCAACGGCAGGGCAATGTTGTTGAACACCGTGCGATCGAACAGCAACTGGTGGTTCTGGAACACCACGCCGATCTGGCGGCGCAGGAACGGGATCTGCGCATTGCTGATGGTAGCCAGGTCCTGGCCCGCCAGCAGCAACTTGCCCGTGGTCGGGCGTTCCATGGCCAGCAGCAGGCGCAACAGCGTACTTTTGCCGGCCCCCGAGTGACCGGTGACAAACAAGAACTCGCCGCGGCGCACTCGAAAGCTCAGCTCATGCAAGCCCACATGCCCGTTGGCATAGCGTTTACCGACCTGTTCGAATCGAATCATGAACGCTCCCGCTCGGCAAACAGTGCCTGGACAAAGGGTTCGGCTTCAAAGGTGCGCAGGTCGTCGATGCCTTCACCGACGCCGATATAACGAATCGGCAACCCGAACTGCTTGGCCAGGGCGAAGATCACGCCACCTTTGGCCGTTCCGTCGAGCTTAGTCAAGGCCAGGCCGGTCAGTTGGACCGTCTGGTTGAATTGCTTGGCCTGGCTGATGGCGTTCTGCCCGGTACCGGCGTCCAGCACCAGCAGCACTTCGTGTGGGGCGTCTGCGTCGAGCTTGCCGATCACGCGGCGGACTTTCTTCAGCTCTTCCATCAGGTTGTCTTTGGTGTGCAGGCGACCGGCGGTATCCGCGATCAGGACGTCGATGTTACGGGCCTTGGCGGCTTGCACGGCGTCGAAGATCACCGAGGCGGAATCGGCACCGGTGTGCTGGGCGATGACCGGGATCTTGTTGCGCTCACCCCAGACCTGCAATTGCTCGACGGCAGCGGCGCGGAAGGTGTCGCCGGCGGCGAGCATGACTTTCTTGCCTTCCGACTGCAGCTTCTTGGCCAGTTTGCCGATGGTGGTGGTCTTGCCGGCGCCGTTGACGCCCACGACCAGGATCACGAACGGCTTGTTCGGGGTGATCACCAGCGGTGCTTCCACGGGTTTGAGCATCGCCGCCAGCTCGGCCTGCAAGGATTTGTAGAGAGCGTCGGCATCGGTCAACTGCTTGCGCGCGACCTTCTGGGTCAGGCTCTGGATGATCACGGCGGTGGCTTCGACGCCCACGTCGGCGGTCAGCAGGCGGGTTTCGATGTCTTCCAGCAGCTCATCGTCGATCACCTTCTTGCCGAGGAACAGGCTGGCCATGCCTTCGCCGATGCTGGCGCTGGTCTTGCTCAAGCCTTGCTTGAGGCGGGCGAAGAAGCCGGTCTTGCTGGTTTCGGTGGGAGCGACGGGCGCTTCGACGACGGCGGGAGCGGCAACCACCGGCTCCACTAGCACAGACACGGGGGCGGGAGCTTCGACAACGACCGGCTGTGGCTCAACGGTCACCGGAATCGGCGGCACCACATGCTCGGCCTGCACATCTTCAACCAGCGCCACAGGCTCTTCAGGCACCGGCAGCTCAGGCCACGGCTTGTGTTCGGGCTCAGGCTCCACCTCGGCCACCGGCTGCAACACCGGCTCAGCCATCGGCAACACCACCGGCGCCGGTGCTTCGGCAACGGGCTCGGCTTCTACTATAGGCTCGGGGATCGGCTCAGCTTGAACCTGTGGCTGTTCAGCGACGGTTTCCTGCGGCTTTTTGCGCAGCCATCCGAACAGGCCTTTCTTCTCGCCAGCCGCAGCTGGGGTCTTCTTGTCGTCGTTGGAACCAAACATGGAGACGGCTATCTCAAGGTAGCGACGCGCCAAGGGGCGCATCGGTAAATAAAATTCGATGCGTAACAGACTGTTTTTTAGCCAGCTCGTTCATGCGCAACATTTTGTAAGGCCTAAATAGGGCCTCAACAAGACAGCCGCAGTGGCCGTCCCTAGGTCGGATCAGTATCCTAGCACCTCCTCGCCCGCCGACGCTAAGACCAAGCGGGCAGCCCAACAGGTTTAAAAACGAATGAATGCTCTAGCCCGCCACGCCGCAGGCCTGCTGTTCAGCACAGTTTGTCTGCCCCTTTCAGCCTTGGCTGCCGACCCACAACCCACCCATGAATTCACCCTGGATAACGGCCTCAAGGTGGTCGTGCGCGAAGACCATCGCGCGCCGGTGGTGGTTTCCCAGGTCTGGTACAAGGTCGGTTCGAGCTATGAAACCCCGGGCCAGACCGGTTTGTCCCACGCCCTGGAGCACATGATGTTCAAGGGCAGCGCCAAGGTCGGCCCCGGCGAAGCCTCGCTGATCCTGCGTGACCTGGGGGCCGAAGAAAACGCCTTCACCAGCGATGACTACACCGCCTACTACCAGGTGCTGGCCCGTGACCGCCTGGGCGTTGCCTTCGAACTGGAAGCCGACCGCATGGCCAGCCTGCGCCTGCCGGCCGACGAGTTCAGCCGCGAAATCGAGGTGATCAAGGAAGAACGCCGCCTGCGCACCGACGACAACCCGATGTCCAAGGCCTTCGAGCGCTTCAAGGCGATGGCTTTCCCGGCCAGCGGCTACCACACACCGACCATCGGCTGGATGGCCGACCTCGACCGCATGAAGGTCGAGGAACTGCGCCACTGGTACCAGTCCTGGTATGTACCGAACAACGCCACGTTGGTGGTGGTCGGCGACGTCACCCCGGACGAGGTAAAAAACCTGGCCCAGCGCTACTTCGGCCCGATCCCCAAGCGTGACGTACCGCCCGCCAAGATTCCGATGGAGCTGGCCGAGCCCGGCGAGCGCCTGCTGACCATGCATGTGCAGACCCAATTGCCGAGCGTGATCCTGGGCTTCAACGTACCTGGCCTGGCCACCGCCGAAGACAAGCGTTCGGTCCAGGCCCTGCGCCTGATCTCAGCCCTGCTGGACGGCGGCTACAGTGCGCGTATTTCCGAGCAACTGGAGCGGGGTGAAGAGCTGGTATCCGCCGCGTCCACCAACTACGACGCCTACACCCGGGGCGACAGCCTGTTCACCCTCTCGGCCACCCCGAACCAGCAGAAGAAAAAGACCGTTGCCCAAGCCGAAGCCGGCCTGTGGCGCCTGCTGGAAGAGCTGAAGGCCAAGCCACCGACCGCCGAAGAACTGGAACGCATCCGTGCCCAGGTCATCGCCGGCCTGGTGTACCAACGCGATTCCATCACCAGCCAGGCCACGGCCATTGGCTCCCTGGAAACCGTGGGCCTGTCCTGGAAACTCATGGACACCGAACTGGCCGACCTGCAAAGCGTGACCCCGGAAGATATCCAGAAGGCCGCGCGCACCTATTTCACCCGCGAACGTCTGAGCGTCGCCCATGTTTTGCCTGAGGAGACCGCTCATGAGTGATCGCAAAAGCAGCCGCCTGATCCTGCCGGGCCTGATCGCCGTCACCCTGGTCGCGGCGAGTGCCGTGTATTTCCTGCGCCCGAGTGAGTCCGTTGCCAGCCAGGCGCTGGACAAGGCTCAATCGGCCAACAAACTGCAATCCCTGGCGGAGCTGGACGGCAAGGCGCCGACCAACCGCAAGCTCGACGTGCAAACCTGGACCACCGCCGAAGGCGCCAAGGTGCTGTTTGTCGAAGCCCATGAACTGCCGATGTTCGACATGCGCATCCTGTTCGCCGCCGGTAGCAGCCAGGACGGCAACGTGCCGGGCCTGGCGCTGATGACCAACGCCATGCTCAACGAAGGTGTACCGGGCAAGGATGTGAGCCAGATTGCCAGTGGTTTTGAAGGCCTGGGCGCCGACTTTGGCAATGGCGCTTATCGCGATATGGCGCTGGTGTCCCTGCGCAGCCTCAGCGACAGCGCTAAACGCGAGGCCGCCCTGGCGCTGTTTGACGAGGTGATCGGCAAGCCGACCTTCCCCGCCGATTCCCTGGCGCGGATCAAGAACCAGATCCTCGCCGGCTTTGAATACCAGAAGCAGAACCCCGGCAAGCTGGCGAGCCTGGAGCTGTTCAAGCGCCTGTACGGCGATCACCCCTACGCTCACCCGAGCGAAGGCACGCCGCAAAGCGTTCCGAAGATTACCCTCGCGCAGCTGCAGGCGTTCCACGCCAAGGCTTATGCGGCGGGTAATGCGGTGATTGCCGTGGTCGGTGACTTGACCCGCGCCGAAGCCGAAGCGATGACGGCCAAAGTGTCCGCTTCGCTGCCCAAGGGCCCGGCCATGGCGAAAATCGCCCAGCCAACCGAGCCCAAGGCCGGCCTGAGCCATATCGAGTTTCCGTCCAAACAGACTCACCTGCTGTTCGCCCAATTGGGCATCGACCGCGCCGACCCGGACTACGCCGCCCTGTCCCTGGGCAACCAGATCCTCGGCGGCGGCGGCTTCGGCACCCGCTTGATGAGCGAAGTGCGCGAGAAACGTGGCCTGACCTATGGGGTGTATTCCGGCTTCTCGCCGATGCAAGTGCGTGGCCCGTTCATGATCAACCTGCAGACCCGCGCCGAAATGAGCGGCGGCACCCTGCGCCTGGTCGAAGACGTGCTCGCCGACTACCTCAAGACCGGTCCGACGCAAAAGGAACTGGATGACGCCAAGCGCGAGCTGGCCGGCAGCTTCCCGCTGTCCACCGCCAGCAACGCCGATATCGTCGGGCAGCTGGGCGCCATGGGTTTCTACAACCTGCCGCTGAGCTATCTGGAAGATTTCATGAAACAATCCCAGGCCCTGACCGTAGAGCAGGTCAAGGCGGCCTTGAACAAACACTTGAGCGCCGACAAGATGGTCATCGTGACCGCCGGCCCAACGACTGCGCAAAAGCCACTACCGCCCCCCACTGATAAACCTGCCGAGCAGCCGCTCGGGGTTCCGGAGCATTAATGGCCAGTTCATCTCGCCCGAAAAAACCTGTCCACAACGTGCATAACGGTGTGGGCCAGCTGCGCATCATTGGCGGCGAATGGGGCAGCCGCAAGCTGAGCTTCCCCGACGTCGTGGGCCTGCGCCCGACGCCGGACCGCGTACGTGAAACCCTGTTCAACTGGCTGGCGCCGTACATTGCTGGCGCCAAGGTGCTGGACCCGTTCGCCGGCAGTGGCGCGCTGTTCCTGGAGGCGCTGTCCCGTGGCGCGGCCCAGGCCCAGGCGCTGGATGCGAGCAATGTCGCGGTGTCCAGCCTCAAGGAACACCTGGGCACCCTGCGCTGCACCAATGGCCAGGTGCAGACCGCCGACGCCCTGCGCTACCTGGAAACCCAGGCGCCCAGTGCCTACGACGTGGTGTTCCTCGACCCACCGTTCAACCAGAACCTGTTGCCGACCGTGTGCGCCTTGCTCGAAGAGCGCCAATGGCTGGCACCGGACGCGTGGATCTACACTGAAAGCGAGACCGCGCCGTCTACCCTGGGCTTGCCGGGCGCCTGGCGCCTGCACCGGGAGCAGAAATCCGGTCGTGTGTATTACGCGTTGTGGCATCGATTGGTCGAAAGCGTCGCTTAAAATCTGTGGTGAGCAAGCCCGCTCACCACAGACAGTGAGTTAGCTCAAAACTGAGAGTGTCATGACACCGTCCTCCGACCTGTTCACCCCCGCCTTCGGCCTCGGCAACCCTCACCTGCAAACCCTGTGGGGGCCGCTGTGGCGCCCGACTACCCATATCGAACGCCAACGCGAACGCCTGTGGCTGGAAGACGGCGACTTTCTCGACCTCGACTGGCATGGCCCGCATGACGCGCAGGCGCCGTTGGTGCTGGTGCTGCATGGGCTGACCGGCTCATCCAATTCCCCCTATGTGGCCGGCCTGCAAAAAGTCCTCGGCGCCCAAGGCTGGGCCAGTGCGGCCTTGAACTGGCGCGGCTGTTCGGGCGAGCCCAACCTGTTGGCACGCAGCTATCACTCAGGCGCCAGCGAAGACCTCGCCGCCGCGATTGCGCACCTGCGCGCCAAGCGGCCGTTGGCGCCGCTGTATGCGGTGGGTTATTCGCTGGGGGGCAATGTGCTGCTCAAGCACCTGGGGGAAACCGGCGAGGCGTCCGGGCTGCAAGGCGCAGCGGCGGTGTCGGTGCCGTTTCGCCTGGACCAGTGTGCGGACCGCATCGGGATAGGTTTCTCGCGGGTTTACCAAAAGCACTTCATGGGTGAAATGCTCGCGTATATCCGCGTCAAACAAAGCCGTTTTTTACAGGATGGCCGTGCGGACGGGCTGAAAACCCTGGAAGCGCTTGGCTCGCTGGAGAAGATGCGCACCTTCTGGGACTTCGACGGCCGGGTTACCGCGCCGCTGCATGGGTTCTTGAGTGCCGAGGACTATTACCGTCGCGCGTCGAGTCGCTACTACCTGGGCGCGATCCGCACGCCGACGCTGATTATCCAGGCGGCCGACGACCCGTTCGTATTCGCCCACAGCTTGCCCGAGGCCAGCGAGCTGTCGGCGTGCACCGAGTTTGAGCTGACGACCAAGGGCGGGCACGTGGGCTTCGTCGATGGCTCGCTGAAACGCCCAGGCTACTACCTGGAGCGGCGCATCCCACAATGGTTATTGGCACGACACGGTTAAACATGTGGGAGGGATAAGCCCCTCCCATATTAGGATTGGGTTTACACGGCCGGGAACTCAGTCACCCGTAGCGATTTTCCGCGTCGGATCGGTAATCCACTCGCTCCACGACCCCGCATACAACTTGCCCAATGGGTAACCCGCCAGGCTCAGGGCGAACAGGTTGTGACAGGCCGTCACGCCCGAGCCGCAATACGCCACCAGTTCCTCCGGCGAGCGCCCCTGCAACTGCGCGGCGAAGCGCTGCTTGAGTTGCTCGGCCGGCAGGAAACGCCCGTCACTGCCCAGGTTTTCGTTGAACGCCGCACATTGCGCACCGGGGATATGCCCGGCAATCGGATCAATGGGCTCAACTTCACCGCGAAAACGCGCTTGGGCGCGGGCATCGATCAGGGTCAGGCCGGGTTGGCCCAGACGTTTTTGCAGGTGTTCGGCATCCAGCAGCAGGTGATTGTCCGGTGTACCGGCAAACGTCCCGCGCTCGACGACCGGCGCATCCAGGCTCAACGGGAAACCCGCCGCATGCCAGGCCTTGAGCCCCCCATCCAGGATAAATACGCCGTCGCGCTTGCCCAGCCAGGCCAGCAACCACCAGGCGCGGGCGGCATAGGCACCAGGACCGTCGTCGTAAAGCACCACGTCGGTATCGGCACTCACACCCCAGGCCCGCAGTTGCTCGGCAAAGGTGCCCGCCGCCGGCAACGGGTGACGACCGGTCACGCCCTTGATCACCGGCCCGCTGAGATGGCGCTCAAGATCAGCATATTGCGCACCGTCGATATGCCCTTCAGCGTAGCTGCAACGCCCGTAATCCGGGTCTTCCAGGGCAAAACGGCAATCCAGGATCACCAGCCCCGCCGACGTCTGGCGCTCGGCCAATTGCTGGGGGCTGATCAGTTGGGCAAGCGGCATGATGGACTCCTGTGAACAGATTCGGGAAAGGTCCTACTTCACTTCTTCCAGTGCCTGGTTCAACGGCACGTAAAACTCTTTGAACAGTGCATCCACCGCCCCTTTTGCCTGGGGCGTGACAAAGCCCGCCTCCAGCACCAGCACCTGATAAACACCGCGCTTGATGGCTTCGGCACTCAGGTGGGCGGAGTTTTCATTGGTGGTGCACAGGAAACGCACCCAGGAAGTGAGGATGATCCAGGCATTGAGGGTCAGGGCTTCGGTTTGCACCGGGTCCATATTCAGGATGCCTGCATCGACAAACCCCTGGTAGATGGCGCCGCCCTGGATCAGGCAACGCTGGGAAAAACGCCGATAGCCGGTGGCCAGCTCCGGGTCGCTCTCCAGCAGGTGTTCAAGGTCGCGGTGCAGAAAACGGTAGCGCCACATGCCGGCCAGTACGGCCTGGAGATAAAAGCGCTTGTCCTCCACGACCATTGCACGCCCCTGGGGCGGACGCAGGAAACTGTCCACCAACGCTTCATATTCGCGAAACAGCACGGAGATGATCGCTTGCTTGTTGGGGAAGTGGTAGTACAGGTTGCCCGGCGAAATTTCCATATGGGCGGCGATATGGTTGGTGCTGATACTGCGCTCGCCCTGCTGGTTAAAAAGCTCCAGGCTGGTTTGCACAATACGCTCGCTGGTCTTTACTCGTGGTGCCATAGGGGAATCAGCTTCTGTACACGTGATAGGGCATCTTACGGCCTATCCTTGCCAGGATAAATCTGCATGTTGCTGCAATGTTATTTGACAATTTAGAGCAATGACTCTAAAAATCCACGCAGACCAATAACAATCGGTGCTGCGCCATGTCTGCCAACGTTGCCTACCTGCAAGATGCCCAGGCGCTGGATCAACTCCAGGACCTGTTCGACGCCCAACGCCGCGCCTACGCCGCCAACCCGATGCCGCCAGCTGCACAGCGCCAGCAGTGGCTCAAGGCCTTGCGGGATGTGCTCAGTGACGAGCGCCAGGCACTGATCCATGCGATCAGCCAGGATTTCAGCCAGCGCAGCGCCGACGAAACCCTGTTCGCCGAACTGATGCCCAGCCTGCATGGCATTCACTACGCCAGCAAACATCTAAAAGGCTGGATGAAACCTTCCCGCCGCGCTGTAGGCCTGGCCTTCCAACCCGCGTCAGCCAAAGTCATTTACCAACCCCTGGGCGTGGTCGGCGTGATCGTGCCGTGGAACTACCCGCTGTACCTGGCCATCGGCCCACTGGTCGGTGCGTTGGCGGCAGGCAACCGGGTGATGCTCAAGCTCAGCGAATCCACGCCCGCTACCGGCGAACTGCTCAAGGCGTTACTGGCGAGGATTTTCCCCGAGGACCTGGTGTGCGTGGTGCTCGGCGAGGCCGAGGTGGGCATGGCGTTTTCCAAGCTGCGCTTCGATCACCTGCTGTTTACCGGCGCGACCAGTATCGGCAAGCACGTAATGCGCGCCGCTGCCGAACACCTCACGCCGGTCACCCTGGAACTGGGCGGCAAGTCGCCGGCCATTGTCTCCGCCGACGTACCGCTCAAGGACGCCGCCGAACGCATCGCCTTCGGTAAAGCCTTGAACGCCGGGCAAACCTGCGTGGCCCCGGACTACGTGCTGGTGCCGGAGGAACGCGTGGAGGGTTTCGTCGAGGCCTACAGCAAGGCGGTTCGCGGGTTTTATCCGACGCTGGCCGACAACCCGGACTACACCGCCATCATCAATGAACGTCAATTGGCCCGACTCAATGCCTACGTCAAGGACGCCACCGACAAGGGCGCCACCCTGATCCCGCTGTACGACCAGGGCCAGGCACGGCGCATGGCCCATAGCCTGCTGCTGAATGTCAGCGATGACATGACCGTGATGCAGGACGAAATATTCGGCCCGGTGCTGCCGATCGTGCCTTATCGCGGCATCGACCAAGCCTTTGCCTACATCAACCAGCGCCCTCGCCCGCTGGCCCTGTATTACTTCGGCTACAACAAGCGCGAGCAGGACCGCGTCCTCCACGAGACCCATTCCGGCGGTGTCTGCCTGAACGACACCCTCCTGCACGTGGCCCAGGACGACATGCCCTTTGGCGGCATCGGCCCCTCGGGCATGGGCCACTACCACGGCCATGAAGGGTTCCTGACGTTCAGCAAGGCCAAGGGCGTGCTGGTGAAACAGCGCCTGAACGCGGCGAAATTGATCTACCCGCCCTACGGCAAATCGATCCAGAAACTGATCCAGAAGTTGTTCGTCCGCTGACACCGCCACCCACGGGATAACAATAACAATGAACCCTAGCCTGACTGATTCACCCGCGCTGTCGCGGCGCGGCGTCTTGAAAATCGGCCTATGTGCCGGCGCCTTCCTGGCCACGGCCGGGCTGGGCGCCAGCCTCAGCGGCTGTTCCAGCAGCACCCCGGCCAGCGGCTTTGCCATGTTGCGCAGCAGTGACCTGCCGTTCCTGCGCGCGGTGATCCCGGTGCTGCTCGAAGGCGTGGCCAGCGCCCAGGATGTGGTCGCCGGGATTGAAGACACGTTGAAAAAACTCGACTACAGCCTGCAGCACCTGTCGCCGGAGATGTTCAAGCTCACCCAGCAGTTGTTCGATGTGCTCGGCATGGGTATTACACGCGGCCCGTTGACCGGCATCTGGGGCAGTTGGGAAAACGCCAGCGCGGAACAGATCCGCAACTTCCTGTACCGCTGGGAAAACAGCTACCTGAACCTGCTGCGCATGGGCCAGGGCTCGCTGCTCAAGCTGGTGATCATGGCCTGGTACTTCCGGCCCGCCGCCTGGGCGCATTGCGGCTACCCCGGCCCGCCGAAGATCTGATTCGCATCCCTCACAATAAAAACAAGAGACGACCCTGATGCCCGTACCCGATCTGTTCCGCGACGGCCTGGCCCGCGGCTGGAAAACCCACAATGGCGCCGCCCTCGACAGCGACCTCACCCTGGAAGCCGACGTGGCCATCATCGGCAGCGGCGCCGGTGGCGGCACCACTGCCGAGATCCTCAGCGCCGCCGGCTACAAAGTGCTGTTGATCGAAGAGGGCCCGCTCAAGACCAGCAGCGACTTCAAGCTGCTGGAGGACGAGGCCTATGCCAGCCTGTATCAGGAAGGCATCGGCCGCATGAGCAAGGACGGCGCCATCACCATCCTGCAGGGTCGCGCGGTGGGCGGTACCACGCTGATCAACTGGACCTCCAGCTTCCGTACCCCGGACGCCACCCTCAGCCACTGGGCCAGCGAGTACGCGGTAAAAGGCCACAGCAGTGCAGAGATGGCACCGTGGTTCGAAAAGATGGAGCAGCGCCTGGGCATCGCACCATGGGCCATCCCACCGAATGCCAACAATGATGTGATCCGCAAAGGCTGCGAAAAGCTCGGCTACAGCTGGCATGTGATCCCGCGCAACGTCCGCGGCTGCTTCAACCTGGGTTATTGCGGCATGGGCTGCCCGGTCAACGCCAAGCAGTCGATGCTGGTGACCACCATCCCGTCGACCCTGGAAAAAGGCGGCGAGCTGCTGTACCTGGCCCGCGCCGAGCAGCTCAAATACAGCGGCGACACCATCAGCAGCCTGGAATGCGTAGCGATGGACGCGCGCTGCGTGGCGCCTACCGGACGCAGGATCAGCGTGAAGGCCAAGCATTACGTGCTGTCGGGCGGCGGCATCAATAGCCCGGCGCTGCTGATGCGCTCGGATGCCCCCGACCCGCATTCGCGGCTGGGCAAGCGCACCTTTCTGCACTTGGTGAACTTCTCCGCCGCATTGTTCGACGAGGTGATCAACCCGTTCTACGGCGCGCCGCAGTCGATCTACTCCGACCATTTCCAGTGGCAGGACGGCACCACCGGCAAAATGTCCTACAAGCTTGAGGCGCCGCCCTTGCATCCAGCATTGGCCAGCACCTTGTTCGGCGGCTATGGCACGCAGAACGCCCTGGACATGGGCCAATTGCCGCATACCCACGCCATGCTCGCGCTGTTGCGTGACGGCTTTCACCCCGACAGCCAGGGCGGCAGCGTGGATTTACGCGGTGACGGTACGCCGGTGCTCGACTATCAGGTCTCGCCCTACGCCTGGGATGGCCTGCGCCGGGCCTTCCACAGCATGGCCGAGATCCAGTTCGCGGCGGGCGCCAAGTCGGTCAAGCCCATGCACCATGACGCACGGTTCGTGAACACCTTGGCCGAGGCACGCAGCGTCATTGAGGGTTTGAATCTGGAATTGCACCGGACAACCCTGGGCAGCGCCCATGTGATGGGCGGCTGTGCCATGGGCGAAGATCCCAAAAATGCGGTGGCTGACAGCCTCGGTCGCCATCACCAATTGCGCAACCTGTCGATCCACGACGGTTCGTTATTCCCCACCAGTATTGGGGCCAACCCGCAATTATCGGTGTACGGATTAACCGCTCAACTGGCGACAGCCTTGGCCGAACGTCTGAAAACAGCGTGAAAAAACACGCTATTCACGGTGTCTATACGGCTTTCTTATGCATAAGTTGACTTGGCCGACCGGGATGGCTGCGATACCATCCGGTTCCCCAACGGACTCCGCCAGGACGACGCGATGAACCGAGTGTTGTACCCAGGTACCTTCGACCCGATTACCAAAGGCCATGGCGATCTGGTCGAACGCGCCTCTCGTTTGTTCGACCATGTGATCATCGCAGTCGCGGCCAGCCCCAAGAAAAACCCGCTGTTTCCCCTGGAACAGCGCGTGGAGCTGGCGCGTGAGGTCACCAAGCACCTGCCCAACGTGGAAGTGGTGGGCTTTTCCACGTTGCTCGCGCATTTCGCCAAGGAGCAGAACGCCAATGTGTTCCTGCGTGGCCTGCGCGCGGTGTCGGACTTCGAATACGAATTCCAGCTGGCCAACATGAACCGCCAACTGGCGCCGGACGTGGAAAGCCTGTTCCTCACGCCGTCGGAACGTTATTCGTTCATTTCCTCGACGTTGGTCCGTGAAATTGCCGCTTTGGGCGGGGATATCACCAAGTTCGTGCATCCGGCCGTGGCTGATGCGCTGACGCTGCGCTTCAAGAAGTAATGTGGTGAGCGGGCTTGCCCCGCTCACCACAGCTCGCACTGCGGGCGCCAATGCGGCACAATTGCGAGCATTAGTTTTCAGATGCCTTGGCTGACAGCCCTGGCAGGAGTTTCCATGTCCCTGATCATCACCGACGATTGCATCAATTGCGACGTCTGCGAACCCGAGTGCCCGAACGCCGCCATCTCCCAGGGCGAAGAGATCTACGTGATCGACCCTAACCTGTGCACCCAGTGCGTCGGTCACTACGACGAGCCGCAGTGCCAGCAGGTGTGTCCGGTGGATTGCATTCCGCTGGATGAAGCCCATCCGGAGACGGAAGAGCAGTTGATGGAGAAGTACCGGAAGATTACCGGTAAGGCTTGAGCTTCTTTAGTGCCTGGAAAGACCTCATCGGGGGCAAGCCCCCTCCCACATTTTGAACGTATTCACAAATCAAAGTGTGGGAGGGGGCTTGCCCCCGATAGCGATATCAGCCACTACACAGCAATCAGCGCTGGCACCTGGGGCAAAACACACTCGCCCGTTGCCCCAGCACCATATTGCGCAGCTCAGTCCCGCAGACCTTGCACGCCTCGCCACCGCGGCCGTAGACGAACAATTCCTGCTGGAAATACCCCGGCTGCCCATCGCCACCGATAAAGTCCCGCAACGTGGTGCCGCCACGCTCGATTGCCGCCGCCAGAATGCGCTTGATCTCGATCGCCAGCTTCAAATAACGCCCGCGTGAAATGCCGCCGGCCGCGCGACGCGGATCAATCCCCGCCGCAAACAACGCCTCAGTCGCATAGATGTTGCCTACGCCCACCACCACCGCGTTGTCCATGATGAAGGGTTTCACCGCCATCGACTTGCCGCGGGACAGCTGGAACAAACGCTCACCGTCAAACAGCTCGGTCAACGGCTCCGGCCCCAGGCGAATCAGCAGTTCATGGTTGTGCGGGTCCTGGCTCCAGAGCATCGCGCCGAAACGCCGAGGGTCGGTGTAGCGCAGGGCCAGGCCGGATTCCAACTCGATATCCACATGTTCATGCTTGGCCGCCGGCATGCCGACCTCGACCAGGCGCAAGTTGCCCGACATGCCCAGGTGGCTGATCAAGGTGCCCACTTCGGCATTGATCAACAGGTACTTGGCCCGCCGCTCCACCAGCACGATGCGCTGGCCGGACAGGCGCACATCCAGATCTTCCGGGATCGGCCAGCGCAGGCGCCGCTCACGCACCACCACGCGACTGACCCGCTGGCCTTCCAGGTGCGGCGCAATCCCACGCCGGGTGGTTTCGACTTCTGGTAACTCGGGCATGTGTACCTCGTGAAGGGGGGATCAGTGCGCGCCCAGTTCGCGGATCGACAACTTCAGGCTTTCGAAGTCGTAGTCCGACAGGCCCACGTAGTCCAGCACCAAGTGGCCGATGGCATTCCACTCATGGTCCACCGACTGGTTGCCCAGCACGCGATAGGACGAGCCGATGTGCTCGGCCATCTTCAGGATCGCCAGCAGGTTTTTCAGCTGCGGATTGCGCGACGTCTCATCGCTGAAGATCGCCAGGGCATTGTGGTGGTTGGCGATGGCGTCGGTCACATGCTCCGGCAGGCGCCAGGACTTGGCGGTGTAGTAGCCGACCACCGCATGGTTGGTGTTGAACGCATTGTTTTCGGTGTCGACCACGCGGCAGTCGGGGCCGGCGTTGGCGTAAGCCTCTTCGAGCACCGTCATGTAATTGGGGAAACGCTTGAGCATCAGCGGCACGCCGCAGTCGTGGAACAGCCCCAGGGCATAGGCCTCGTCCACCGCCTGGGCGCCGGTGCGCTTGGCCAGGGTGAGGCAGGTCATGGCCACGTCCTGGGCGGTGTCCCAGAAGCGGTTGAGGGTGACGATGGTGTCGTCGCTCATCTCGCCCCTGATCGACAGGGCGTTGATCAGGTTGATGATCGAGCGGCTGCCCAGCAGGTTCACCGCGCGCTGGATCGAGGCGATCTTGTTGCTCAGCCCGTAATAGGACGAGTTGACGATCTTCAGCAGCGCGCCGGACAGGCCCGGGTCCTGGGAGATCAACCGCGCGATCACTTCCAGGTCCGGGTCGGGCATGTACTGCTCCATCTGCAAATCCACCATGATTTGCGGCTGGGGCGGCACGCTGATGCCTTGGAGGGCCTGCTGGATCTGTTCGGCGGAAAGCTCTTGGGACATAAGTACACACTCTGGGCTAGGTGGGGATTCTAACCCTTATCAACCCTCGGCTGACACCTCCCCGCACATCCGGCAGCCCGGCCATTTCCTACATAACAAGGTATACTCCCGCTCTTTTTTCCGGAGCGACGTCATGTCCCTGCCAAGCCTGCGTCTCAAAGCCAACGCCGATCGTCGTTTGCGCAATGGCCACCTGTGGGTCTACAGCAACGAAATCGACGTGGCCGCCACCCCTCTGCACGGCTTCCAGGCGGGCGACCAGGCCATCCTGGAAGCGGCCGGCGGCAAGACCCTCGGCATCGTGGCCATGAGCCCGAACAACCTGATCTGCGCACGCCTGCTGTCGCGCGACATCAAGTTGCCGCTGGACAAGTCGCTGCTGGTGCACCGCCTGAACGTCGCCCTGTCCCTGCGTGATCGCCTGTTCGACAAGCCGTTCTACCGCCTCGTCTACGGCGACTCCGACCTGCTGCCGGGCCTGGTGGTCGACCGTTTCGGCGACATTCTGGTGGTGCAGATCGCGTCGGCGACCATGGAAGCCCATAAAGACGACGTGATCGCCGCCCTGACCCAAGTGCTCAAGCCGAGCGGCATCCTGTTCAAGAACGACTCCGCCGCGCGCGACGCCGAAGGCCTCAACCGCTACGTCGAAACCGTGTTCGGCCTGGTGCCGGAGTGGGTCGCACTGGAAGAAAACGGCGTGAAATTCGAAGCCCCGGTGATCCAGGGCCAGAAAACCGGCTGGTTCTACGACCACCGCATGAACCGCGCGCGCCTGGCCCCGTATGCCAAAGGCAAACGCGTACTCGACCTGTACAGCTACATCGGCGGCTGGGGCGTGCAAGCCGCGGCCTTCGGCGCCAGTGAAGTGTTCTGCGTCGATGCCTCGGCCTTCGCCCTCGATGGCGTGGAGCGCAACGCCGCGCTGAACGGCGTTGCCGAGAAGATGACCTGCATCGAAGGCGACGTCTTCGAAGCCCTCAAGGAATTGAAAGCCAGCGAAGAACGCTTCGACGTGATCGTCGCCGACCCACCGGCCTTCATCAAACGCAAGAAAGACATGAAGAACGGCGAAGGCGCCTATCGCCGCCTGAACGAGCAAGCCATGCGCCTGCTCAGCAAGGACGGCATCCTGGTCAGCGCCTCGTGCTCCATGCACCTGCCGGAAGATGACCTGCAGAACATCCTGCTGACCAGCGCCCGCCACCTGGACCGCAATATCCAGATGCTGGAACGTGGCGGCCAGGGCCCGGATCATCCGGTGCATCCGGCGATTGTCGAGACGCGGTATATCAAGAGCATTACGTGCCGGTTGTTGCCAAACAGCTAAAGCCAAGCACAGATAAAAATGTGGGAGTGGGCTTGCCCCCTCCCACATTTGTTTTGTGGTTGCCGTGAAAACTTTTCCTACCCAAGCAAGCCACGTCAATTCAGGAAATTTCTCTCAACACTTTTGATTGAATTCCACTTTTCGCAGACTAGTATCGGTTTCTGGTTTTACTCCGGAAAACAAAAACAATGTCTGGGCCCACCCTCTCCCGCTTCATCCTCATCACCTGCATCTCACTGATCAGCTTTTTCCCGATCAATATCCTGCTCCCGTCGTTCCCCGCCCTGTCCGCCCGGTTCGACACGCCCAGCGCAGACATCGCACTGTCCATCAGCCTGTTCACCCTGGTCTTTTCCATCTCCCAACTGCTCGCCGGTCCGCTTTCGGATAAATGGGGGCGCAAGGAAGTCCTGCTCGGCTGTATCACGCTGTCGATCCTCGGGGCGATAGGTTGCGCCATGGCGCCGGATTACCTGACCTTCCTGCTGTTTCGCACGGTCCAGGCCATGGGCTGCGGCTTCTTCGTACTGGGCCATGCACTGGTGGAAGACCTGTTCGACGAACAGGACCGAGCCCGGGTGCGCCTCTATTACATGACCCTGAGCGGCTCGTTTGTCGCGCTGTCGCCGCTGATCGGCTCCTGGCTGCAAACCACCTTCGACTGGCAAGGGAGCTTCTATGGGTTTGCGCTGATGGCATCGGGCATGTTGATCCATGCGCTCTGTATCCTGCCGTCGAAGTCCTCCAGCCCACACCGCGAACCGGTATCCATCATCGGCACACTCAAGGCCGTGGCGCACAATCGGGACTTTCTGCGCTATTGGTGGATCGCCGCCCTGGTATTTGCCTGCTACTTCGCCTTGATCAGCGTGACGCCGCTGATTTTCATGGATGCGCTGAAGCTGTCCGAATACCAATATGCGCTGGTGCTGATGGTGTACGGCCTGGCCTACCTGCTCGGCGGCGTTGCTGCCTCGTACCTGCAAAAACGCATGGCGCTGTCCCGGCAAATCAATATCGGTCTTGGCTTGCTGCTCGTCGCAGGCGCGCTGTTAACGCTGATCGTCAGCATTGAAGCCCTGACCACCGTGACCTTGTTGATCCCAATGCTGATCAGCGCCCTGGCCGTCACCCTGGTCAGGCCAGCCGCGATTTCCGCAGCAATGCTGTTGTTCTCCAGCAGCGCGGGCACGGCGGCGTCGGCGGGCAATAGCATCATGTTTCTCACTGCCGCTGTCGTCAGCGCGGCACTGGCCCAGGCCGGCGATCATCTATTGATGAGCATCGCCCTCGGTTTTATCGGATTCAGCCTCTGGGGGCTGGTGACCAATCGGCGGACTACGGCTCACGAACCACCGGCGTGAGCAACATGTCACTGGACTGCAACTGCCGGTAACGAGGCTTGACCAACGAGATCTTGCCCTCACGGATATCGTGGATCAGGGTCTCGGTGTCCACATAGCCGTCGGGCAGTTGCGTCCATACGAGAGGGCCGCGATCGTCCCATTCGCCCTTATCGTCCAGGACAAAAATGCGCGGCGGCTTGAAGTCATGGCGATAACTGGTGCGCGGTATCGCAAGCACTTCGGGCTGCCCGTCCTGATCGAAGTCCACCGCCCACAACACACAGCCGGGCTCGCACCCAGAGTCAGTGTTCAGGCTAAGCTCGGCAAACTGCTCGCTGCCCTTGGGCTCAGGGCCGATCCATTCCAGCTCGGGCTTGGGCCGGCGGGCACGCTCTTTTTCATACTGTTCACTGAAACTTAGCGAGGTGTCTTCCATCCGCTCACGCAAGGCACGGCGCGATTCCGGGTCCAGAATGCGCTCCTGGTCCAGGTCGACCTGCAACTTGGCATACGCCGCCTCCCCAGCCTTCTCCAGGCCAAAACGCAGGTAGTGCGCGTCAAACGCTTCAGCCTTGGTACGCCCGTCGAGCAAACGCCGGACCTGATCGTCGACGCTCAGGCGCACCGGATCGAGGATCGGCGTGTTGACCAACACCACCAGCCCACAAAACAGCAGCGCCAAGGCCGGGTTGGTAACACGCAGGTTGGCCAGCCAGACCGGCGAACGCAACACCACCGCCCACACGGCCGCCAGGCCATACAAACCACAGAGTAACGCCGCCGCCAATGCAATGAAGCGCTGTGGCGATAAGGCATATTGCTCGACCCGCAACCAGCTCGAATAAAACGCCAGGGCGGCGAGAACCGGCAGGCACAGCAGGCTCAATTCGATAAACCGCGTTAACCATTTGGGGTACGGTGGAGGTTGAACGCCCTCCTGAAAAACACCATTGAGCAAGAACAGCTGGGCCCCCGCCAGCACCAGCAGAATCGGCGTGGAATAACCCGTCGCCCAAATCCGCCCGAGCCCGGTGAACGGCAAGGTCAGGGTAAACAGCAGGCTGATCAGGGCTATCAACGGCAACAACAAGCCACAGGCGCTGAACAGCATGCCGCGCATCTGGCCGATGACTTTCTCGCTGCGCGCCGCCAGGTACATGCCCAAGGCGAACACCAACGGCAAGCTGATGCACAGGAATAGCTGGCTCCAGAAGTGGCGCTCAAAAAATTCGATGCCCAGCATCAGGAACAGTCGGCCCCATAGCTTGAGCAGCAACATGAACACCCCCACCAGGATCAGGGCATACAGCACGATGAATACGCTGTTCCAGGCCTGCTGGAACAGGTCCTCATAACGCCACCGTTGCCCTTTTTCGGCGGGCCAGGCGAACAGAAACGTGGCACAGACATAGCTCAACACCACCACGCTGATAAACCAGGAATTGATCGCCCAGCGGTTATTGCCGACATGGTCGAGGCCGTAGCAGACCCACAGCGTCATGCCACCCATCAAAAGGGTGAATGCCAGCGTAGGCAGCAACGACCGCCACTGTCGGGCTTTTTCCCCCAGCAACTGCAAGGTGGTACCACCCACCAACACCACGGTGTAGGTGACAAAAAACACGGTTTCGCTCAAGCGATAGAGCTGATCGGAGTAATAGAAGACGATTCCCTGGATCAGACCGATCAGCAGGTAGAACCCAAGAAAACGATGGATACCGGGCATTCCAATTCCTTTGGAGAGGGGGCGGGGCAAAGGGCCGCCAGTCTAAACAAAGCCAGCAGCCCTGAGTATCCCGTTCCCTCCAGCCGCCAGCGGTGTAGAATCGGCCCTATTCATCGCCAGTCATCCCCCGGCGGGTTTATGAGCTCAAGGCCACTGCGCGCGGCGATCCCGCAGCGTTTGAGGCAACCTCCGGACACACGGCTATTTCTGAGTGCTCCAGACGTCAATAGAAGCTCACTCCCCTGTTTAGTACCTGATTAGCCGCCCGGAGTGCTCCATGCCAGATTACCGCTCGAAAACATCCACCCACGGCCGCAACATGGCCGGCGCCCGCGCACTGTGGCGTGCCACGGGGATGAAAGATGACGACTTCAAGAAGCCGATCATCGCCATTGCCAACTCCTTTACCCAGTTCGTACCCGGCCACGTGCACCTCAAGGACCTGGGCCAACTGGTCGCCCGCGAGATCGAGCGCGCCGGCGGTGTAGCCAAGGAATTCAACACCATCGCCGTGGACGACGGCATCGCCATGGGCCATGACGGCATGCTGTACTCGCTGCCGAGCCGCGAGATCATCGCCGACTCCGTGGAGTACATGGTTAACGCCCACTGCGCCGACGCCATCGTGTGCATCTCGAACTGCGACAAGATCACCCCCGGCATGCTGATGGCCGCCCTGCGCCTGAACATCCCGGTGATCTTCGTCTCCGGCGGCCCGATGGAAGCCGGCAAGACCAAACTCGCCTCCCATGGCCTGGACCTGGTCGACGCCATGGTCATCGCCGCCGATTCCAGCGCTTCTGACGAGAAGGTCGCGGAATACGAGCGCAGCGCCTGCCCGACCTGCGGATCGTGCTCCGGCATGTTCACCGCCAACTCGATGAACTGCCTGGTCGAAGCCCTCGGCCTGGCCTTACCGGGCAACGGTTCGACCCTGGCCACCCACAGCGACCGCGAGCAGCTGTTCCTGCAGGCCGGCCGCACCATCGTCGAGCTGTGCAAGCGCTACTACGGCGAGAACGATGAGTCGGTGTTGCCGCGCAATATCGCCAACTTCAAGGCGTTCGAAAACGCCATGACCCTGGACATCGCCATGGGCGGTTCCACCAACACCATCCTGCACTTGCTGGCCGCGGCCCAGGAAGCCGAGATCGATTTCGACCTGCGCGACATCGACCGTCTGTCCCGCCATGTGCCGCAACTGTGCAAGGTCGCGCCGAACATCCAGAAGTACCACATGGAAGACGTGCACCGCGCCGGCGGGATCTTCTCGATCCTAGGCTCCCTGGCCCGTGGCGGCCTGCTGCACACCGACCTGCCGACCGTGCACAGCAAATCCCTGGCCGAAGGCATCGCCAAGTGGGACATCACCCTGACCGACGACGAAGCCGTGCACACCTTCTTCAAGGCTGGCCCGGCCGGTATCCCGACCCAGACCGCGTTCAGCCAGTCGACCCGTTGGGACACCCTGGACGCCGACCGTGAAAACGGCTGCATCCGCAGTGTCGAGCACGCCTACTCCAAAGAAGGCGGCCTGGCCGTGCTGTACGGCAACATTGCCCTCGACGGTTGCGTGGTGAAAACCGCCGGCGTGGATGAATCCATCCACGTCTTCGAAGGCCGCGCCAAGATCTACGAAAGCCAGGACAGCTCGGTACGCGGCATCCTCGCCGACGAAGTCAAAGAAGGCGACATCGTGATCATCCGCTACGAAGGCCCGAAAGGCGGCCCGGGTATGCAAGAGATGCTCTACCCGACGTCGTACCTGAAGTCCAAGGGCCTGGGCAAAGCCTGCGCCCTGCTGACCGACGGCCGCTTCTCCGGCGGCACCTCGGGCCTGTCCATCGGCCACGCGTCACCTGAAGCCGCTGCCGGCGGTGCGATTGGCCTGGTGCAGGACGGCGACAAGGTCCTGATCGACATTCCGAACCGCTCGATCAACCTGTTGATCAGCGATGAAGAGCTGGCAGCGCGCCGGGTCGAGCAGGACAAGAAAGGTTGGAAGCCGGTGGAGAAGCGCCCGCGCAAAGTCACGACCGCCTTGAAGGCCTATGCCCTGTTGGCGACCAGTGCCGACAAGGGTGCGGTACGTAACAAGGCAATGCTGGATGGGCTGTAAGGGCTAACCGCCACACATGAAAATGCCCCGCCGAATGCGGGGCATTTTTATATCCGGATGTAATCAGAACTGCGGCGTGTAGGTCATCGTAAACATCACATTACGCGGATCGCCGTAGTAGTTGCTGCCCCAGTTCGCGTTGTAGGCAGGGATGTAATACTTCTTGTCGAACAGGTTGTACAGGTTCGCCGCGACGGTGAACTCCTGGTTGATCTTGTAGGCCACCCGCGAATCCCACAGTGCGTTGCCCGGCACACTGAAGGTGCGGTCGTAGGCCACGGTACTGCTTTGCGCGGTCACCCCGGCGCCGACGCTGACTTTATTCCAGTCCCCCGGCAATTGGTAATCGCCCCAGACCTTGAGCAAGTGCTTGGGCGTCCAGGTACTGAAGACCTTGCCTTCGTAGGTGTCGTCCTTGAGGAATTTGGTCGTGTTGTAGGTGTAACTGGAGACCAGTTGCAAACCCGGCAGCACTTCGCCGCCTAACGTGGCTTCAAACCCCTGGCTGCGGACTTTGCCCGAGGCGACCGAGCAGTACCAGCCATCGCAGTTCATCGGCCCTTGAAGGTCTTGGACGCCGCGATTTTCCTGATCATAACGGAAGATCGCGAACGAGGTATTCAGACGACCATCCGCCAACTCACCCTTGAGACCCAGCTCGTAGTTCTTGCCCTCGATAGGCTTGAGCAAGGAGCCGGAAGTTGTCCGGTTGGTTTGTGGTTCGAACGCATCGGCGTAACTGGCATAGGCAGACCATTGGTCATTGAGGGCATATACCAGGCCCGCATACGGCGTGACCTTGCCATTCGTCTGAGTGGCGCTTCCGGACGGACTGCCGTACACCCCCCTGGAACCACTCTGGTCGATGTAGGAATAGTCATACCAACTGGTACGTGCACCAACGATCAAGGTCAGCGGATCGAGCACTTTCACGCGCCAGGTGCCGTAGATACCTTTCTGACGAATGTCGTACCAGCTCCTCGACGCATTTCCTGCCTGAAACAGCTGGTACTTATCGCGCTGCGGACGGTTGTGGTCGATGTTGAAAATATCGGCGCCAGCCGTCGCCGCACGGGCCCATTGGTCGTCTGTGGTGAGCTTGGAATAGTTGGCGCCCAACACCATCTCCTGTTGGAGACCCAGGCCTTCAAACTCTCCGTTGACATACACATCCGCACCGCGACTTTTGGTATTGAAGTCGGTAACCCAGTCCACATAGCGCACGTTACCGGTGTCGCCGGGGTTGGGGATGGCGTCCCACGTCGCTTGGTATGTCGCGTCGTTATGTTCGTCCATCGCCACGAGGGCGGCTTTCACTTTCCAGTCGTCGTTGAAGCGATGCTCGATGTCGGCGAACACCTGTGTCTGGTTGTTGACGGCGCGGTTCCAGCTGGCACCGACGAAGGTGGAGCGTGACAGGCCAATATCGTTGCCGTTGGCGTAACGGGGCAGCGACATGAAGTTGGGGCGTGAATGGCCTTTCTGGTTGCTGATACCAACACCCACGCTGGTGTCAGGCGTGAAGTCGTAGTCCACCGCCCCGTAGACCGTCTGATTCCAGCCGCCGGCATAGTCGACAAAGGAATCGGTGGTGTCGTAATCCGCCACAAAGCGGCCGCGCAACGTGCCTTCGGCGTTCAGCGGACCACCCGCATCCACCTGGGTGCCATAGTGATCCCACGAACCGGCCTTGGCGGTGACGGTCACCGTAGGCGCCTGCTGGCCGCGCTTGCGCACCAGGTTCATGGTGCCACCGGGGCTGTTGGCGCCTTGCAGCAAGGCGGCCGGGCCACGCAGGGTTTCGACGCGGTCGTAGATCGCCATGTTTTCGGTAAGGTAGCTGCCCAGCGCGTAGGTGTTACGCGGGATGCCGACGCCGTCGTATTGCAGGGTGCCGATCTCGAAGCCACGGGAGAAGATGAACATGCCGGGGCCCGGGGATTTGGTCGCGGTCAGACCGGGCGTGCGCTTGACCACTTCGGAGAGCTTGGTGGTGTTCTGGTCGTCCATCTGCTTGCGGGTCATGACGCTGACCGATTGCGGGATGTCCTTGAGTTTCTGTTCGCCCTTGCCCAGGGTCACTGCGCCGGTGGTGTAGGAGCCGCTGCCTTCGGTGGTGGCGCCCAGGTGTTCGGCGCTGATGGTGGTGGCGCCGACTTCGATGGCGGAGCCTGTGTCCATGCGCTTTTCCAGGGTCACGGTGTCCGCGTTGATAAACGCCGCACTCAGCCCGGTACCGCCGAGCAGTTGCCCCAAGGCTTCGCGCTGGCCGAAGTTGCCTTTGACACCCGGCGACAGCACGCCCTGGGTCAACTCACCCGACACCAGCACCTGAACTCGCGTCACCGCCGAAAACGCCGCCAGCGCACCGTCCAGGCTTTGCCCTGCAATATCGAAACGGTAGGTCTGGGCCTGGGTGGTTTCGGCGGCCTGCAAATACAGCGGCGCAGTGCCACAGGCCATGGAAATGGCCAGTGCCAACAAGGACCGTGCGGCGAATCGATGTGCCATGGATGGTGCTCCCCGGTGCAAAAAGTCTGTGATCGGCGCCGCACTACTTGAGAGTGCTTACTATTTACGCCTCAGTGATCAAGGACGAGTGCCTGGGGAGAAACCCTGAAAGTTTTTTCAAAAAGTTGCGATTACGATGCCTTGCCTTCGCGCAACACCAGTAAATACGGGGTGTAGTGCTCGGCACGCAGGTTGAGGGTGTACTCCAGCGCTTTGATCACGGCTTCGGGCTTGTCGATTTCAAACACACCCGACACCACGCGGTTGCGCAGCGCATCACCTAGCACCAGAGTCTTGCCGGGCCAATAGCGATTCAACTCGCTCACCACTTCCGACAGCGGCTGCTGGCGGAACACCAGTTGCCGTTGGCGCCAGGCAAAGCCGCTGGCCGGGTCGAAAGCATGCACCTCGGCCAGGCGCTGGCCTTGATATTCCACGGCCCGCCCTGGCTCCAGGTACACCGGTTCACCGCTGCCGGCACTGACCTGCACCTTGCCCTGCGCCACCTGCACCCGCGTCTGCGCATCGCGCCGCGCAACGCTGAACTGCGTCCCGACCACCCTCACCCAGCCGTCGCCGGACTGCACCACGAACGGCCGTGTCGGATCCTTGGTGACGTCGAAAAAGCCTTCGCCACGCAGCAAACGGATTTGCCGTTCGCCCCCGCTCAAGCGGATCTGCACCGCGCTGTCGGTGTTGAGTTGCAGGTGCGAGCCGTCGGCCAGTTCGATGCTGCGCGACTCGCCGGTGCCGGTGGCGTAGTCCGCGCGCAGGCGATCGAGCCATGGCGTGTTCTGCACGGTAAGCCCCACGGCCAGCAGCACCGCCGCAGCACACGCCCAACGCTGCCAGGCTCGCGCCGGTTTGCGCCAGGCGGCCTGTTCGGCGCGGCGAATCACCCGCGCAGGTTCGCGCAGTCCACCGAGCATCGCCTGCACTTCCTGCCAGGCGTCATCCTGGGCCGGGCCTTGCCCCAGCCAGGCGGCAAAGGCGTCCATGTCGGCCGGCGTCACGTCCTCGGCCTGCAGGCGGAAATACCAGCCGGACGCTTCGTCGAACAACACGTCGGCAGTGGGGGTGGCGGTCATGAGCGACGTCCTTGTTCATCGCAGGCAAGCCGCGTCTTGATGTACGCGCGGCATTCAATCAAGGCGCGACGCAGTTGGTATTCCACACTGCGTGCCGTGATCGACAGACGTTCGCCAATCTCGCGGTAGGAAAGTTCGTCGACATGATAAAGCAGGAAGATCTGCCGAGTCGCTGGGGGCAACGCCAGGATCGCATCCTGCATCAGTTGTTCCTGTTGGTAGGCGGCTAATTGCTCGTCGGCCCCCGGATTGCTGCACGGCAGCTCTTCGCTGGGCTCGCCCGCGTCCAGGCGCTCACGGCGGATGGCCTGGCGCTGGTGATCGCGCACCAGGTTGCTGGCGATGGTGAAGAGGAAGGCTGGAAGGTTATCGATCTTTTCGCCGCAGTCCATGCGAGCCAGGCGCAGGAACGACTCCTGAGTCAGGTCGGCGGCCACCTGGGCGCTGCCGGTGCGGCGAGTGACGAAGGCTTCGAGGGCTTTCTTCTGCTCCGCGAACAGGCGCGCGATCTGCGAATTCCAGGAGGGCACAGCACTACCTTGAGAAGAACGGAGGGTTCAGGAAGTGCGCACGCTAGCAGAGGATGAGATTGGTTCGCAATTGATATCTATTTTAGGCTGGGTTTTGTAGTGCTATTCAGACAGCCATCGGGGGCAAGCCCCCTCCCACCTTTTGATGTGTGAACACCTTAAAAATGTGGGAGCTGGCTTGCCTGGGATGCAGGCGACCCGGTGTTACTGAATCTCGTCCGGCTTGACGATCACCCAGTTTTTATCCGCCGTCACCGGCAACCCTTCCTTGGCCTGGGCCGCCGCATGCTTGGCGATCATGCCGTTGAGTTGGGTCATGTATTTGTCCTTGCGGTTGATCCACAGGTGGATGCCGCCCTTGGCCACGTCCACATCGTGGAACAGCATGTAACCGTCGCTGGTCGGCGTATCGCCGCCGACGATCACCGGTTTTTTCCATTCATCGATGTAGGTGAGGATCGCCGCGTGCTTGCCGGCCATCCAGGTCGCCGGGGTCCACAGGTAGGGGGTCAGCTCCAGGCCGAGGTTGGCTTTTTCGTCGTATTTGCCGGCGGCGATCTGTTTACGTGCGGTGGTCAGTTCGCCGGTCTTGCGGTCCTTGAGCAGGGTGGTCACGCCGATCACGTTCTCGGGTTTGACGTTGTAGCCGTACTTCGGATCGGCGGCGACCATGCGCACCAGTTCTTCCGACGCGGCGGTCATTACGTACACCTCGATGCCGTTTTCCATCAGCTTGTTGTACAGCTCGGCCTGGCCGGTGAAGACCTTCGGCGGCTGTACCTCGGACTGCTTGACCACGTCGCCTTCGAAATAGCTGACCGGCACTGGTTTGCCGGAGGCCATCAGTTCATCCACCTGGACCTTGAGTTCCTTGAGGGTGAAGCCGGAAAACACCTGCGCAACCCACGGGTAGCACACCATGTCGTCGACTTCGCAAAGGCGGTAGTAGTAACTGAACAGACTTTCCTTATGGTCGGCGGTGTCTTTGAACGGCATCAGCTTGAGCGACGGGTCGAGGCTGTCGCGGGTGATCAGGCCCTTGTTTTCCATATAGGGCAGCAGGGATTCTTCGAGGTCGTAGCGGTAGCTGGTGTTGTCCATGTCGAACACCGCGAAGTTACCCTTGTTGGCGTTGGCGGCGATCATCTCGTTCAGTTGTTTGGCGGCGGGTGCCGGCCAGTGTTTCAACTCGGTGGCGGCGAACACCTGGCTGGCGAGTCCGAGGCAGAATGCGGCGGCTAGTAATTTCGGCGCGAGCTTCATAGGCGTTGTCTCCCTGAGTGAAAGACATGGACGCTAACAAATCCCTGTGACAGTTCCCAACGCAAGCACGACGGTGTGCGTCCTGATTCCGTCACGGACATACGCCGGAGCGTCAGCAGCTTATTCCAAAAACGACAGTCACCATTCCATATTGGTATTAAATCAATATATTTCAAGCTGTTAGGATTTCCGGTTCGCAATCGCAGGCTCACGCGATTGGCTGCCTTCTCAACGGAGCTTCAATGAATCTGCCCCTGATTCTCAACCTGCTGGTGTTCGTGGCCCTGTTGCTGGGCCTGGCACAAACCCGTCGCACCCACTGGAGCCTCGCCAAGAAGGTTCTGTTCGCCCTGGTCCTCGGCGTAGCGTTCGGTACGGCCTTGCACGCCATTTACGGCGACGGCAACCCCGTGCTCAAATCCTCCATTGGCTGGTTCGACCTGGTCGGCAACGGTTACGTGCAACTGCTGCAAATGATCGTGATCCCGCTGGTATTCGCCTCGATCCTCAGTGCCGTGGCGCGCCTGCATAACGCCTCGTCCCTGGGCAAGATCAGCTTCCTGACCATTGGTACGCTGCTGTTCACCACAGCAATTGCAGCGCTGATCGGTATCGGCCTGACCAACCTGTTCGGCCTCACCGCCGAAGGCCTGGTGGCCGGCACCCAGGAAATGGCACGCCTGCAAGTGATCCAGAGCGATTACGCCGGCAAGGTCGCCGACCTGAATATCCCGCAGTTGCTGCTCTCGTTCGTGCCGGCCAACCCGTTCGCCGACCTGGCCCGGGCCAAGCCGACGTCGATCATCAGCGTGGTGATTTTCGCCGCCTTCCTCGGGGTTGCCGCGCTGCAACTGCTCAAGGATGACGTGGAAAAAGGCCAGAAGGTGCTCAACGCCATCGACACCCTGCAAGCCTGGGTGATGCGCCTGGTGCGCCTGGTGATGAAGCTGACGCCGTACGGTGTACTGGCGCTGATGACCAAGGTGGTCGCCGGTTCCAACCTGCAGGACATCATCAAGCTCGGCAGTTTTGTGGTGGTGTCGTACCTGGCCCTGGGCCTGATGTTCGTGGTGCACGGCCTGCTGCTGTCCCTGGCCGGGATCAACCCGCTGCGCTTCTTCCGCAAGGTCTGGCCGGTACTGACCTTTGCCTTCACCAGCCGCTCCAGCGCGGCGGCCATCCCGCTGAGCATTGAGGCGCAGACCCGCCGCCTGGGCATCCCGCAATCCATCGCCGGCTTCGCCGCCTCATTTGGCGCGACCATCGGCCAGAACGGCTGCGCCGGCCTCTACCCTGCCATGCTGGCGGTGATGGTGGCGCCGACCGTGGGCATCAACCCGCTGGACCCGCTGTGGATCGCGACCCTGGTGGCGATTGTGACCCTGAGTTCGGCCGGTGTGGCGGGCGTGGGCGGCGGCGCGACCTTTGCCGCACTCATCGTGCTCCCGGCCATGGGCTTGCCGGTGTCACTGGTGGCGCTGCTGATTTCCGTGGAGCCGCTGATCGACATGGGTCGTACGGCGCTGAACGTGAATGGCTCGATGACGGCGGGGGCAATTACCAGCCAGATCATGGGGCAGACGGATAAAGCGTTGTTGGATGCGGATGAGCATGGGGAGTTGGCGCAGGCCTGACGGAATAAGCTAGCAGGGACCTCACTCCCTGCTAGCTCAAACGATCAGCAGCCTTTCGGTAAACCTCATCACGCTCACGCTTATCGACAGCCACGACAAACACCGTGATCTCCTGATCAATGACTTGATACACCAACCGATAACCGGTGCTGCGTAGCTTGATTTTGTAGCAATCGGGCAAGCCATGCAGACGGCTGGCTTCAATACGTGGATTGTTCAGGATCTCGACCAGCTTCTTTTTAAACTGTTGACGAACGGTATCGCCCAGTTTGTGCCATTCCTTCAAAGCCCGTGCATCGAAACCCAGTTCATAGGTCATCCAGTGAGACCTTCACCCGCTGGGGCGCAGCCAGCCGTTCCCGAACTGTTGCCAACAATGCCTCATCCTCTTCAGTCATGAGGACAGGCTTGAAAGGTAACTGGCCGCGGTCTGCCACGTACTGCAAGGCTTGACGCATTAATTCCGATGGGGTGACGCCGAGCTTTTCCAACTCGTGATAAGCACGAGCCTTAAGGTCGTCGTCGATACGTACGTTGATAGAGGCCATGGGGCAGCCCTCACTGTAAAGACATTGGTCATTACAGTGGCGCATCGAGGCTTCTTTTGCAAGTCTGACTAATCGGGTGCCAGTCAGGCCTTTTCCCAAACCTCAAAACTGTACGCCGGCTTGTCCCCTTCCGCCGGATTCTCGACGTTCGACACCAACTTCCACTGGCTCGCATCAAACGCCGGAAACCACGCATCCCCTTCCGGGCTCAGCGCCACGCGTGTCAGGTACAGGCGATCCGCCTGTTCCAGCCCCTGCGCATACAACTGCGCACCGCCGATCAGCATCAGCTCATCCGCGCCCTGCTCCAACGCCCAGGCTTCAGCCCGCGCCACGGCGGCATCGAGTGACGGAAAAACTTCCGCACCTTCCAGCGCCAGGTCGGTCTGACGGCTGACCACAATGTTCAAGCGCCCCGGCAGCGGTCGGCCCAGGGAGTCCCAGGTCTTGCGCCCCATGATGATCGGCTTGCCGAGCGTGGTGGCCTTGAAATATTTGAAATCCCCCGGCAAATGCCAGGGCATGCTGTTGTCGACGCCGATCACGCGGTTTTCACCGAGGGCTGCGATCAGGCTTAAAGGGAGAGTTTTTTTCATGGCGACGAGAATACCAGAGCCACGAACCAGCGGTTATGCTCCAAGCTCACTTGCACGACAGGAAGACGCGTGACCGCACTGACCCCCCTGCAAAAACTCTGGCTGACGGAAACCGTGCGCCTGCGTGAAGAACACGCCGGCCCCCTGGAAGACCAGGAAGCCAATCGCCTCGCCCGCACGGCGGGCGGCGATCTGCCGACGCGCATCCAGCAGCGCGCCCTGCACCTGGCCGAGCGCGATGGCCTGACCGCCGCCCTCACGCGCTGGCTGCAAGGCGCACGCCTGGCCCTGGTGCTGCTGGCGGTGGTGGCCGTCATCAGCGGCGCGGGCCTGGCCTTTGCTGCGCTGGGCAACGGCTTGGCCCCGGTGAATGTGTTCTGGGCCCTGGGCAGCCTGCTCGGCCTGAACCTGATCCTGCTGTTGAGCTGGGCGTTGGGGCTGCTGTTTGCCGGCGAGCACGGCGCCAGTCTCGGGCGGCTGTGGCTGTGGCTCAGTGAAAAGCTTGCGCGCGATGCCAAGGCCGCCCAGTTGGCCCCGGCGTTGCTGCTGTTGCTGCAACGGCAGAAACTCAATCGCTGGGCGGTCGGTGTGCTGGTCAACAGCCTGTGGTTGCTGGCGCTGCTCAGCGCGCTGGTGATTCTGCTGACGCTGCTCGCCACCCGCCGTTACGGCTTTGTGTGGGAAACCACTATCCTCGGCGCCGACACCTTCGTCGCCGTGACTCAGGCCCTCGGCACCCTGCCCGCCCTGCTGGGCTTCAACGTACCGTCCGTCGAGATGATCCGCGCCAGCGGCGACTCCGCACTGAACATCGAAAGCGCCCGCCAGGCATGGGCCGCCTGGCTGGTCGGCGTCTTGCTGGTCTACGGCCTGCTGCCCCGCTTGATCCTAGCCCTGCTGTGCCTGTGGCGCTGGAAACGCGGGCGCGCCGCCTTGCATCTCGACCTCAACCTGCCCGGCTACAGCCCACTGCGCGAACGCCTGATGCCCAGCAGCGAGCGCCTTGGCGTCAACGACGCCGCGCCGGAACAACTGCACCCCGTCACAGGCGGCGTCAGTGCGCTGGAAAGCGACGGCGCCTTGCTCGTCGCCATCGAACTGGACGATCAACATCCCTGGCCGCCCAAGTTGCCGGCGAAGGTTAAGAACGCCGGCATCCTCGACAGCCGCGAATCGCGCAACAAGCTCCTGGAGCAACTCAGCCGCTTCCCGCCCGCGCGCCTGGCCATCGTCTGCGACCCGCGCCGCTCGCCGGACCGTGGCAGCCTGGCACTGATCGCCGAACTCGCACGCAGCGCAGCCGCCACCCGTGTCTGGCTGCTGCAAGCCCCGCCCGGCCAGGCGCTGGATGCCGAGCGCCTGGGCGACTGGCACAGCGCGCTGCAACAACTGGAGCTGCCGTTCGCCGACTGCGCGCCGTTGAACTGGCTGGAGACCGGTCATGACTAAGCCACTGAAACTCGCGGTGGTCGGCCACACCAACGTCGGCAAGACCTCGTTGCTGCGCACCCTCACCCGTGACGTCGGGTTCGGTGAAGTCTCCCATCGCCCCAGCACCACGCGGCATGTCGAAGGCGCGCGCTTGTCGGTCGACGGCGAAGCCTTGCTCGATCTCTATGACACCCCCGGCCTGGAAGATGCCATCGCCCTGCTCGACTACCTGGAACGCCTGGATCGCCCCGGTGAACGCTTGGACGGCCCGGCCCGCCTGGCCCGGTTCCTGGAAGGCAGCGAAGCCCGCCAGCGCTTTGAACAGGAAGCCAAGGTGCTGCGCCAACTGCTGGCCTCGGACGCCGGCCTGTATGTGATCGACGCTCGCGAACCGGTGCTGGCCAAGTACCGTGATGAACTGCAAGTGCTGGCCAGCTGTGGCAAACCGTTGCTGCCGGTGCTCAACTTCGTCAGCAGCAGCGACCACCGCGAGCCGGACTGGCGCGAAGCCCTGGCACGCCTGGGCCTGCATGCGCTGGTGCGTTTCGACAGCGTCGCGCCGCCGGAAGACGGCGAACGTCGCCTGTATGAAAGTCTCGCCCTGCTGCTGGAAAACGCCCGGCCGCAGTTGCAGCGCCTGATCCTCGACCAAGAAGCCCAACGCCAGGCCCGTCAACAGAGTGCCGCGCGGTTGATTGCCGAATTGCTGATCGACTGCGCCGCGTGCCGACGCAGCGTGGTGACTGAAGATGAGCAACAAGCCATCAGCGATTTGCGCAAGGCGGTGCGTCAGCGCGAACAAAAATGCGTGGAGGCCTTGCTCAAGCTGTTCGGCTTCCGCCCCCAGGACGCCGCCGCCAGCGACTTGCCGTTGCTCGACGGCCGCTGGGGGGATGACCTGTTCAACCCGGAAACCCTCAAGCAACTCGGCGTGCGCGTCGGCGGTGGCATCGCTGCAGGCGCAGCGGCCGGAGCCGGTGTGGACCTGCTGGTCGGCGGGCTGACCCTCGGCGCCGCCGCCCTGGCGGGCGCCATCGCCGGTGGCGCATTGCAGACCGCGCGCAGCTACGGCAGCCGCCTGCTGGGCAAGATCAAGGGCCAGCGCGAGCTGACCGTGGATGACAGCGTGCTGCGCCTGCTCGCCCTGCGCCAGCGCCAGTTGCTCAAGGCCCTGAACCTGCGCGGCCATGCGGCGATGCACAGCATCAAGGTCGATACGCCCCAGGACAAGACCTGGCGCGAAGGCAAATTGCCGGACGCGTTGCACAAGGCCCGCGCCCACCCGCAATGGTCGTCCCTCAACCCCCAGGCCAGACTGAGCCAGGCAGAACGCCAGGAACAGGTCGGAGCCCTGGCCCAGCGCCTCGACGAGGCTTAAGCCGCCAGCAGCTGCCGAGCCTTGGCCTTGAGCACTTGCAGGTCGAGCACCGGCACGTGCATTTGCTTGGCCTGTTCGTCCCAGTGGCGCAGGCGCAGGCTGATCTGGCACAGCGGGTCTTGTTCAAAGGCGCAGGCCTCCTCGGCCGTCATCACGCCGCCCTGGTAACCCAGGGTGCGGCGGCTCGCCTCGCTCAAGCATGCGTAGTAGTCCGGCCGGCTGAACGTCAGGTAGCGCTTGGCCTGGACGTGGTACTCCACCAGCCTGGCCAGGCGCTCACTGAAGCCTGCGCGGCGCAAATAATCCGCGCCCAACCGTTCATGGCTGACCACGCCATAACCGCCCATGTTCTCGCCACCCTGGCCACACAGATGGCCGATATCGTGGAAAAACGCCGCCAGCACCACTTCATCATCGAAGCCTTCGGCCATGGCCAACTGCGCGGCCTGGGACATGTGCTCGATTTGCGACACCGGCTCGCCGATGTAATCCGCCGCGCCGTGCTGCTCGTACAAAGCGAAGATTGTGGCAATCGCCTGTTCCGGGCTCATCACGCCGGCCCCCACAGGGTTGTGATATTGCGCTCGGCCATCGCCGGCCCCACGCTCATGCCCACACCGGTGTGCATCAAGGCGGCGCTCACGCCAGGTGCGGCCTGCACAAATGAAAACGGCGCCGGGCCCCTGGCGCCGTAGACGCCCTGCCAGCGTTCCATCACCTGGATCTTGCAACCCAAGGTCTGTTCGGCCAACTCGATCATCCAGTCATCCACCTGCTCGGCATTGAACGGCGAGGCATCGCTGCCGTAGTCGTGGGAGTCGCCGATGATCAGTTCGCCATGGGGCGTCGGACTGATCAGCAGGTGAATCCCGTGCTCGTGCAAGTGCGGCGCCTCGCGCAGGATCTGCGCCTGTACCGGCGCGGCCTCAGGCAGGTCGGCAAAAGCGCCGTAGTGCACGCAACTGAGGCCGGTGAGCAAGGCGTGTTGCAGGTTCAGGTTGAACGCAGGCCGCGCGCGCAGCATTTGCAGGCGGCAGATCTGCGGGTTGAGTTCGGCGATGGCCTCGGCCAACAGGGTTTGATAATCGTGGCCGGAACAGACGATGACCTGCTCGCCACGAAAACTGCCCGCCGTGCTGTGCACCTGGCCCGGTTCGACATCGCGCACCAGGGTGGAGAAGTAAAATTCCACACCCAGTTGCTGGCTCAGGTAGTGGATCAGCGCCGGTATCGCCTCACGCGAATACAGTTGCTGGTCGTCCCGGCCATGCAGCGCGGCGCGGTGATGGCGGAACTGGCCGCCATACAGATCCTTCAACGCCGCGCCTTGCAACAGGTCGACGTTATAGCCGTGTTCACGCGCGCGGCCGGCGCAGAAGGCTTCCAGCAGATGCTCTTCGGCTTCGGTACGGGCGAACAGGTACGAGCCGTTGCGCTTGAGCTGCAGGCCGGCAACCCGAGCCCATTGCCCCCAGATATCACGGCTTTGCCGTGCCAGCTCAAGCATCGGCCCCGGCGGCTGCCCGGTGACCAGCGCCTGGCCGAAGTTGCGTACCGAGGCGCCCAGGGGTGTGGCGCTGCGCTCGAACACCTTGACCTTGAGCCCGCGCCTGGCGGCGGCGTAGGCGTGGGACAGGCCGAGGATGCCGGCGCCGATGATGAGCAGGTCGCTGTGGTGTGTCATTTAGTGATGTCCTGTTTTCAAGACCGCTATCGGGGGCAAGCCCCCTCCCACATTTCGATTTGTGAATGCAGTCAAGTGTGGGAGGGGGCTTGCTCCCGATGAGGCCAGTAGCCCTAACGAAAACCTTACTGCCCCGCCACCTTCTCCGACTTCCCGTCATAGCGCTTGCGCCACTCAGCCAGGATGCTGTCGCGATTCTTCGACGCCCAGCCGAAGTCGTTCTTGATCAACCGCTGCTCGTAGTCGGCCGGCAATTCGGTCTGCGGCTTGGCGATCCCCGGCTGGGCGAGCACGGCGAAGTTGTCCTTGTACAGGTCCATCGCCGCTGTACTGGCGGAGAAGTCGGCGAGCTTTCTGGCGGCGTCCGCATGGGCGGTGCCCTTGATCACGGCAGTGGCTTCGATGTCCCAGCCCAGGCCTTCCTTCGGCAGGATGATGTCCAGCGGCGCGCCCTGGCGCTTCAGCTGCACGGCCGGATACTCAAAGGAAATACCAATCGGGAACTCACCGGAAGCCGCCAGCTTGCACGGCTTGGAACCGGAGTGAACGTACTGGCCGATGTTCTGGTGCAAGTCGTCCATGTACTGCCAGCCCTGCTTCTCGCCGAAGGTTTGCAGCCAGGCGCTCACATCCAGGAAGCCGGTGCCGGACGAGGCCGGGTTGGGCATCACGATCTTGCCCTTGTACTCGGGCTTGGTCAGGTCTTGCCAGCTCACCGGCTTGGTCAGGCCCTGTTTCTCGGCTTCGACTGTGTTGAAGCAAATGGTTGCCGCCCACACATCCATGCCGACCCAGGCCGGTGGGTTGGCGGCGTCACGGTAATTCTTGCCGATCTTGTCCAGGTCCTTCGGCGCGTAGTTATCGAGCATGCCTTGCTGATCGAGGATCGCCAGGCTCGACGCGGCCAGGCCCCAGACCACATCGGCCTGCGGGCGGTCTTTTTCTGCCAGCAGCTTGGCGGTAATGATGCCGGTGGAGTCGCGGACCCATTTGATCTCGACGTCAGGGTTGGCCTGCTCGAAGGCTTTTTTGTAGGTCTTCAACTGCTCGGCTTCAAGGGCCGTGTACACGGTCAACTCGGTCTTGGCGAAGGCATTCAGGCTGAATGCAGTGAGTACGGCAGCGACCAGCGCCAGGGGCTTGAACATGGAGCACCTCCTTCAGGGATGGTTATTGGCCGGGCGCGGTCTGGCGCCAGGCTTGGGAGCGGCGCAAGGCGCCACGTGAAGCCCACGCCAGCAGCAGCGAAACGCTGCCTGAGGTGAACAGGATCAGGGTCGACATGGCCGCCGCGCCGCCCACATTGCCGGCGTCGTCCATGTTCAACACGGCGACGGCGGCGAGGATGGTGTCGGGGCTGTAGAGGAAGATCGCGGCGGACACGGTGGTCATCGCCGACACAAACAGGTAGCGCACGATGTCCAGCAGTGCCGGCAGGCAGATCGGTACCGTGACTTTCAAGTAATGGCGATACAGCGGCGCCTTGAGCGACAGCGCCGCCGCTTCGAACTCGGCGTCCAGCTGGCGCAGCGCGGTGGTGGCGGTCATCTGCGCGGTGGTCAGGTAGTGAGCAATGGTGCACACCACCAGCAGGGTCATGGTGCCGTAGAACACATGCAGCGGGTTGCCGCTCAGGTTGAAAAAGAACACGTAGCCCAGGCCCAGCACCAACCCCGGCACGGCCATCGGCACAAAGCTGAGCATGCGCAGCGCCAGGTTCAGGCCCTTCTGGCCCTTGGTCTTTTCCATCAGGTAGGCGCCGGTGAAGATCAATACGCTGCCGATCAACGCCGTGCACAACGCCAGGGTCAAGCTGTTGCGATAGGCCAGCCAGCCGCCGCCGGCCGTGTCTTCGAACTGGTAGTGGCTGAGCGACAGCGACAGGTTGTACGGCCAGAACTTCACCAGCGAGGAGTACACCGCCATGCCGAACACCAGCAGCAACACGGCACAGATCAGCAGCACGATGAGCAGGTAGCAGCCATCCCGTAAACGCGACGGCGCCGGCTGGAAGACCTGGGCGCGGCCACTCATGGCCTCGCCATGGCGACGACGCAACCAGGCATCGACGCCAAAGCTGAACAGCGCCGGCAGCAGCAGCACCATGCCGATCAACGCACCGCGACCGAACTGTTGCTGGCCGACCACCGCCTTGTAGGCTTCCAGCGCCAGCACCTGGTAATCCCCGCCCACCACCACGGGCACGCCGAAATCCGTAATGGTCAAGGTGAACACCAGGCAAAACGCGGCAAACACCGCCTGGCGCGTGGCCGGCCAGGTGATGCTGCGAAACGCCCGGGCAGGACTGGCGCCCATGCTTGAGGCCGCATCGAACAAACGCGCATCGGCCAGGGACAGCGCCGACAGCAAAATCATCAGGGCATGTGGGAAGGTGTAGATCACCTCACCGAGGACAATGCCCCAGAAGCCGTAGATGTTGTCCGAGAACAGCCCGCGCAACAGGCCCTGGTTACCGAACAGGTAGACCAGTGCAATCCCCGGCAGCATCGACGGCGCCATCAATGGCAGCAGCGACATACCGCGCCAGAGGGCCTTGCCGGGAATCAACGTGCGTTGCAGGGCGTAGGCAAACAGGTAGGCCAGCGGTACGACAATGGCCGCCACGCTGAGGGAGACTTTCAGGCTATTGCCCAGCAGCCAGTGGAAGTTGGCACTGGTGACCAACTCCCGTGCGGCGACCAGGCCACCGCCCTGCCCGGCCTCGCTGCTGAAACCGCGCCAGAAGATCGCCAACAGTGGCAGCAATACGGCGATGCCCAGCAGCACCAGCCAGAGCAGTTTGCCGCCGACCACGAAAATACGGTCGCCGGTTTCGGCGCGTGACGTTTGACGCGCCAGAGTCAAGACAGCGGCCATCTCAGGCAAACACCTGCAGGCTGCGCGGCGGCAAGGCTACCCAGATGTCCTGGGCGCCCAGGCGCGGCATGGCTTCCGGGGCCAGTTCGGCAAGCAGCGGATGGCCGGGCAGTTGCTCCAGCTCAAAGCTCATGCGGCAGCGGTTGCCGAGGAAAGTGATCTCGCGGACCTTGGCCGGGAACAGGTTCTCCTCATGCACCGCCGGGTTGACGCTGATCGCTTCCGGGCGGCAGAACAGCCGGCCGGACCTGGCCACGCCGGCGTCCTCGGCCAGGCGCATGTTCATCCCACCGACCTGGGCATGGCTGGCACTGTTGCGACTGAACGGCAGCCAGTTGCCCTGGCCGACAAACTCCGCCACAAACGGCGTGGCCGGGCGGTCGTAGATTTCCTGGGGCGTAGCGTATTGCTCGACCTTGCCGTTGTTCATCACGGCGATGCGGTCGGCCATCAACATGGCTTCGTCCTGGTTGTGGGTGACCATCAGGGTGGTGATACCCAGGCGCCGTTGCAGCTGGCGCAGCTCGGTGCACAGATGCTCGCGCACGCGGGCGTCGAGGGCCGACATCGGCTCATCCAGCAACAGCAATGACGGCGCCGGTGCCAGCGCACGGGCCAGGGCGACCCGCTGCTGTTGGCCGCCGGAGAGTTGGCCGGGGTATTTCTTTTCACTGCCAAGCAGCCCCACCAGTTCAAGCATCTGGCCGACGCGCTGGCGCACTTCATCACGACCGCTGCCGGTGAGGCCGTAGCCGATGTTCGCTTCGACGGTGAGATTGGGAAACAGCGCGTAGGACTGGAACAGAATGCCGTAGTCGCGAGCCTGGGGCGGCAGCAGGGAAACATCGCGGTCACCCAGGTAAAGTTCGCCGCTGTCCTGGCGTTCCAGGCCGGCGATGCAGCGCAGCAACGTGGTCTTGCCGCAGCCGGAAGGGCCGAGCAGGCACACCAGCTCGCCGGCAGCCACGTCCAGTGACACATTGTCCAACGCCGTAAAGGCGCCGAAGCGTTTCTGGATACCGCGCACTTGCATCGGCGCGCCGGGTTGGGTCAGGGCTGTGTTCATGGTGGCACCTCATCAAACTGATGAAGGCGATGCTAGGCAGGCAATGCGTCGCTCTTATGGCAGGAAGGCAAAAGGCGGCGATAGTGGTATTCGCAGATTTGTGTAGGACGCTTAGCGGTAAGCTGCCTGGTCTACCGCAATCGGGAGCAAGCCCCCTCCCACACTTGACCGAGTTCCAACATGGAAATGCGGGCACCTGTGGGAGGGGGCTTGCCCCCGATTGGTCCCCAAAGCCACTAAAAGGCTTTAGATCGGCGACATTTCCTGCGCCAACCCCAGAAACGCCGCCGGCAGACGAGCGCCTTTTCTTTCCTTGAGGCAGTACAGGTACTCGGGAATCTGCGGCGCATGCTCGAGGGTCAGCACCTTCAGCTGCGGGTCATGGGGCACTTCCTGGCGGGCGATGATGCTGATGCCGATATTGCGCAGCACCGCTTCGCGGATCGATTCACGGCTGCCGATTTCCAGCAGTGGCCCGTAACTCACGCCGGCGCCTTGCAGCATCTCTTCCGTAAGCCGTCGCGTGGTGGAGCCGGCTTCACGCATCAACAACGTATGCCCGGCCAAGGCACTCAGCGGCACATGGTCGAGCTTGGCCAGTGGGTGGTTACGGTGTACCGCCAGCACCAACGGGTCGGTGCCCAGTACACGACGGATCAGGCGCGGGTCTTCGAGCAACTGCGAGGACGCAGCGACATCGACGCGGTAGTCATCCAAGGCTTCAAGCACCTGCTGGGAGTTGCCGATTTCCACCGACACCTCCACCTGCGGCAGGCGTTCGCGAAAGGCTTTGACCAGGTCGAGGATGTAGTACGGCGCCGTGGCGGCAATCCTCAGTGCGCCCTGGACCTGGCCGCTGTTGCGCAGTAAAAACTCGATATCCGCTTCCTGCTGCAACAGCGTCTTGACCATCGGCAGCAGGCGCGCGCCCTCGTCGCTGACGGTGAGGCGGCGCCCGCCACGGTAGAACAGCTCGACGCCGTACTGGCTTTCCAGGTTGCGAATCTGGGTGGTAACGGTGGGCTGGCTCAGGCCGAGTTTTTTCGCCGCCTGGGTGATGCTGCCCAGGCGGGCAACCATAAAAAACGCCTTCAGCTCGGCACTCAGCACACCACCCTCTCATCCTCTATTTGCGCAACAGGCGCAGGCCATTGAACACCACCAGAAGGGCCACGCCCATGTCGGCGAACACCGCCATCCACATGGTCGCCAAGCCCAGGAACGTGACCACCAGGAAGATCGCCTTGATCACCAGGGCCAGGGTGATGTTCTGCTTGAGGATACTCGACGTTTGCCGCGACAAACGAATGAATGCCGGAATCTTGCGCAAATCATCGTCCATCAAGGCCACGTCGGCCGTCTCGATAGCGGTGTCGGTACCTGCCGCGGCCATGGCAAAGCCAATCTCGGCGCGCGCCAGGGCCGGGGCGTCGTTGATGCCGTCGCCGACCATGCCCACCCGGTGGCCTTGGCCGTAGAGGGTTTCGATGGCGTGCAGCTTGTCGGTGGGCAACAGGTCGCCCTGGGCCTGATCGATGCCGACCTGGGCCGCAATCGCCTGGGCGGTGTGGGTGTTGTCGCCGGTGAGCATCAGGGTCTTGATGCCCAGCTCATGCAGTTGCTGGATGGCTTCGCGGCTGCTGTCCTTGACCGTGTCGGCCACGGCGAACAGCGCCAGCGGACCGGACTTGTCGAGCAGCAGCACCACGGACTTGCCCTGTTTTTCCAGGGCGAACAGCTTTTCTTCCAGCTCCGGCGAACACAGGCCAAGGTCTTCCACCAGGCGGTGGTTACCCAAGTGGTAGGTCTGACCATTGATATCGCCGCGCACGCCGCGACCGGCCAGGGCTTCGAAGTTATCCACAACGTGCACCGGCAGGTTTTTATCCACAGCCGCATTGGCAATCGCCAGGGACACCGGGTGATCGGAGCGCCCGGCCAAACTGGCGGCCAGGGCCGGGGCGCTGTCTTCGACAGTGGGGAACAGTGCCAGGTAATCGGTTTGCACCGGCTTGCCGTGGGTAATCGTGCCGGTCTTGTCGAGGGCCAGGTAGTCAAGCTTGTAACCGCCCTCCAGGTACACACCGCCCTTGATCAGGATGCCTTTGCGCGCTGCAGCCGCCAGGCCGCTGACAATCGTCACCGGGGTGGAGATCACCAGCGCGCACGGGCACGCCACCACCAGCAGCACCAGGGCGCGGTAGATCCAGTCGAACCAGGCGCCGGCCATGAACAGCGGCGGGATTACGGCCACGCCCAAGGCGAACAGAAACACGGCCGGGGTGTAGATTTTCGAGAAGCTGTCGACAAAACGCTGGGTCGGTGCCCGTGCGCCCTGGGCCTGCTCCACCGCGTGGATGATGCGGGCCAGGGTGGAGTTGTTGGCAGCCGCCGTGACCTTGTACTCCAGGGAACCGGCCTGGTTGATGGTGCCGGCGAAGACCTTATCGCCGACGGTCTTTTCAATCGGCAGGCTTTCACCGGTGATCGGCGCTTGGTCGATGGTGGACTGGCCGGCGGTGACTTCACCGTCAAGGCCGATACGCTCGCCGGGTTTTACCCGCACGATTGCGTCCAGCTCAATGCTTTTGACCTCCATTTCGACCCAGCTTCCATCAGCCTGCCGAACCGTGGCCTGTTCCGGTGTCATCTGCATCAAGCCACTGATGGCATTGCGCGCACGGTCCAGGGACTTGGCTTCGATCAGCTCGGCCACGGTAAACAGGAACATCACCATGGCCGCTTCCGGCCACTGGCCAATCAGGACCGCGCCAGTGACCGCGATGCTCATCAAGGCGTTGATGTTCAGGTTGAGGTTTTTCAGGGCGATCCAGCCCTTCTTGTAAGTGGTGAGGCCGCCGCTGAGGATCGACACCAGCGCTACCAGCGCAATCACCCAAGTGGGCGCGGCATTGGTGAAGTGCAGTACTTCGGCGCCCAACGCCCCCACACCGGACAACGCCAGCGGCCACCAATGCTTCTTGGCGGGCGGCTCGGCGGCCGGGGTGCCCTCCACGATCGGATCGGCCTGCATACCCAGGGATTTGATCGCATCGATGATCGGCGCGGTACTCGGCAGGTCATGGGTAACGCCGAGGATGCGGTTGATCAGGTTGAATTCCAGCTGCTGCACACCGGCCAGCTTGCCCAGTTTGTTCTGGATCAGCGTCTGCTCGGTGGGGCAGTCCATGGCTTCGATGCGGAAGGTACTCAGGCGCGAGCCGGCGGTGAGCGCCTCGCTCAACTGCACCAGCGCAGGCGCGGGCGCGCCGGAACAGCAGGAACCGCCATGGCCGTGATCGTGCACGGGGGTGAGTTTCTTCGGCCCATGATCATGGTCATGGTCGTGTTTGTGCGGGGTGTGAATGGAGTCGCTCATCAGGTCGCGTCCGTAAGGTGCCTGTTGCCAAGTAAAGACCCTGTAGCCACTATAGGGTCAAGCACCCATTTGGAGATTGCTGTAATGAAGATCGGCGAACTGGCCAAACTGACCGACTGTCCGGTGGAAACCATCCGTTATTACGAGAAGGAAGGCCTGCTGCCACCCCCGGCACGCACCGAAGCCAACTACCGCGTGTACACCCAGGCGCACACCGAGCGGCTGATCTTTATCCGCAACTGCCGCAGCCTCGACATGACTCTGGAAGAAATCCGCAGCCTGCTCGGGCTACGGGACAGCCCCCAGGACCAGTGTGAAAACGTGAATGCGTTGATCGACGAGCATATCCACCATGTAAAAGCGCGGATTGACGGGCTGCTGGCGTTGCAGGAGCAATTGCTGGACCTGCGCCAACGCTGTGGCGGCGGGGATCACTGCGGGATTTTGCAACGGCTGGAGGTCAACGGCGGTGTGGCCGCCAGCGAGGCAGAGCCCTCACACGTAGGCAGAAGCCATGGCCATTAATTCAGCCTGGTAACCGAATCAAAATGTGGGAGGGGGCTTGCCCCCGATGGCGGTGTGTCAGTCATTCTTCACTTAACTGATCCACCGCTATCGGGGGCAAGCCCCCTCCCACATTTTGACCGAGACAGCCCTTAAATGGCGACATCGGCTTTAATGCTTGGATCGGCGTCATAGCCCACGATTTCAAAGTCTTCGAACTTGTAATCGTAGATCGACGCCGGCTTACGCTTGATCACCAGTTCCGGCAGCTTCTTCGGCGTGCGCGCCAGCTGGGTGCGGATCTGCTCCATGTGGTTGCTGTAGGCGTGGGTGTCGCCGGTGGTGACGATGATCTCGTGGGGAATCAGGTCGCATTGCTGGGCCAGCATATGGGTCAGCAGCGCCAGGGCGGCGGTGTTGTACGGCAGGCCGAGGAATACGTCGGAGCTGCGGATGTACAACTGCATCGACAGATGGCCGTCATGCACAAACGCCTGGTACAGCAGGTGGCACGGTGGCAGGGCTTGCTTGCCGTTGCGCGCGTTTTCCTGGGGGCTTTTGGTTTCGTCCGGCAGGTATTCGACGTTCCAGCCGTGGAACAGGATGCGACGGCTGTTGGGGTTGGTCTTGAGTGTGTGCACCATGTAGTCGATCTGGTTGATCGTGCCGCCATCCTTGGTCGGCCAGGCAGTCCACTGCTCGCCATACACCGGGCCCAGGTCACCGTCTTCGGTGGCCCACTCGTCCCAGATTTTCACACCGTTTTCGTTCAGCCACTTGATGTTGGTGTTGCCGCTCAACATCCAGATCAGCTCGTTGGCGATGCTTTTGAAGTGAAGCTTCTTGGTGGTCAGCAGCGGGAAGCCGTCGGCCAAGTTATGCCGATACTGACGGGCGAACACGGCCTTGGTGCCGGTGCCGGTACGGTCGCCTTTGGTCAGGCCATTGGTCACGACGTCGTTCAGTAGTTCGAGATATTGCTTCATGTCATTACCCGTATCGTTGAAGCCGAGACCTCGCGGGCCTCGGCATTCGAATTTAAAGCGCGGTGTGCTTCAGCGGTTGCGGGCGATTGTACGCCCACCACAGCAGGCCCAGGCCGATCAGGATCATCGGAAGGCTGAGCACTTGTCCCATGGTCAGCCAGCCCCACGCCAGGTAACCCAGTTGGGCATCCGGCACGCGCACGAACTCGACGATGAAACGGAAGATCCCGTAGAACAGCGCGAACATGCCGGAAACGGCCATGGTCGGGCGCGGTTTGCGCGAAAAGAGGTACAGGATAAGGAACAGTGCCACGCCTTCCAACGCGAACTGGTACAGCTGCGACGGATGGCGCGGCAGTTGCGCCGGGTCGCTGAACGGAGGGAACACCATGGCCCACGGCACATCGGTCGGCTTGCCCCACAACTCGGCGTTGATGAAGTTGCCGATGCGCCCGGCGCCCAGGCCGATCGGTACCAGCGGCGCGACAAAGTCCATCAGTTGGAAGAACGACTTGCCGTTGCGCCGGCCAAACCACCAGGCCGCGATCATCACGCCGATAAAGCCACCGTGGAATGCCATGCCGCCTTTCCACACTTCGAAGATCAGCGTCGGGTTGGCGATGTAGGCCGAGAGATCGTAAAACAGCACATACCCCAGGCGCCCGCCGACGATCACCCCCATCGACAACCAGAACACCATGTCGGAGAGCTTCTCCTTGGTCCAGGTCGGGTCGAAACGGTTCAGGCGCCGGGAGGCCAGCAGCCATGCACCGCCGATGCCGATCAGGTACATCAACCCGTACCAGTGGATTTTCAGCGGACCGATGGCCAGGGCCACCGGGTCGATCTGCGGGTAAGGCAGCATTGCGACTCCTCGTTAAATCATTCGTTATGGCGACCGGACCATGCCCGGGCGCGATTAAGCCTGCGTTACAGCAAAAAATTCAAACCGACACAAAACAGCAAACCGGCGAACAACCGCTTGAGCAAGCGCGGCGACAACCGGTGCGCCAGGCGTGCGCCGAAACGGGCAAACACCATGCTGGTCAGGGCAATGCCCAGCAGTGCCGGCAAATACACGAACCCTAGACTATGAGCGGGCAACAGCGGGTCATGCCAGCCCAGAATCATGAAACTTAACGCACTGGCCAGGGCAATCGGCAGGCCACAGGCGGACGAGGTGGCCACCGCCTGTTGCATCGGCACGCTGCGCCAGGTCAAAAACGGCACGGTCAGCGAGCCGCCGCCGATGCCGAAAATCGCCGAAGCCCAGCCGATCACCGTACCGGCCACCGTCAGGCCGAGCTTGCCCGGCACCGTGCGGCTGGCCTTGGGCTTGACCTCCAGAGCCAGTTGCACGGCGATGATCAGGGCGAATACGCCGATGATCTTCTGCAAGTGGGGGCCGGAAATCGCCTCGGCGGTCAGCGCACCAAAACCGGCGCCAAGCAGGATACCCACGGTCATCCAGACAAAGATCGGCCAACGCACCGCGCCACGTCGGTGGTGCTCACGCACGGCATTGACCGAGGTAAAGATGATCGTCGCCAGGGAGGTGCCCACGGCCAGGTGGGTCAGCACCTGCGGGTCGAAGCCCTGCAAGGTGAAGCTGAACACCAGCACCGGCACGATGATGATCCCGCCGCCCACGCCAAACAGCCCGGCGAGCACGCCCGCGCACGCGCCCAGCAGCAAATACAGCAGAAATTCCATGGGAGCCCCCAAACCAGGTCCGGCATGTTAACGGATGGAAGGCATGCGACCCAACTGGATACGATGGAACGCCGCTGCCGGTGTGGGTAGAGTGGCAAAAAACACAAACGGGAATCGCCTGATGTGCCTGATTGTTTTTGCCTGGCGGCCGGGCCATGCCCAGCCGCTGATCGTCGCGGCCAACCGTGATGAGTTCTACGCCCGCCCCAGCCTGCCGCTGGCGCAGTGGCCGGATGCGCCCGAAGTCTACGCCGGCCGCGACCAGGAAGCGGGCGGCACCTGGCTGGGCGTGAATGCCGATGGGCGGTTTGCGGCCCTGACCAATATCCGTGATCCGCACCAGCCGCCGGCACGCAAGTCCCGCGGGGAGCTGGTGGCACGGTTTCTCAGTGGTTCGCTGCCGATTGACCAGTATTTGGCCGACGTTAACGGCCGTTCGATTGAATATGCCGGGTTTAACCTGCTGCTGGGGACGCGGGAAGAGTTGTGGCATTACAACGCCAATCACACCGAGCCGACGCAGTTGAAAGCGGGCGTGTATGGGTTATCCAATGCAGGGCTGGATACACCTTGGCCGAAACTGCTTAAGGCCAAAGCCGCGCTGAGTGAGTTGCTGAACGATCCCCAGCCCGAAGCGCTACTGGAGATTCTGAGCGATCCGCAGACTGCACCGTTTGCCGAGCTGCCGGATACCGGCGTGGGGTTGGCGACGGAGAGTTTGCTGTCGAGTGTGTTTATCGCCAGCCCCAGTTATGGGACACGGGCGAGCACCGCGTTGATTGTGAATGCCGATGGCACGCGGCGGATGGTGGAGCGCAGCTTTGGACCGCATGGTGGGCGGCTCGGAGAGGTAGAACTCAAGTTCTGACGCTGATGCCGTCTTACCCAGCAGCGCGCCCGACGCAGCCTCGCTTGCGCTCGACAGCTGCTACGGGCGAGGGCTGCGTATCGCCATTAAAGGGTCTTGGCAGACGCCGGGTTGATCATCCGCGTCAGCCCCAGGTTTTTCAGCGCCAATTGCAGCGAGCTGTGGATAACCTGCGGGTTGTCGATGGTCATCAACTCCGCCAGCAGATCCTTGGCCATGCTCAGTTCAACCTGGCGCAGCATCCACTTCACCTTCGGCAGGTTGGTGGCGTTCATCGACAGGCTGTCAAAGCCCATCGCCATCAACAGTACCGCCGCCGCCGGGTCGCCGGCCATTTCACCGCAGATACTCACCGGCTTGCCTTCGGCATGGGCGTCGCGCACCACGTGTTGCAGGGCTTGCAGCACCGCCGGGTGCAGGTAGTCGTAGAGGTCGGCTACCCGCGGGTTGTTGCGGTCCACGGCCAGCAGGTACTGGGTCAGGTCGTTGGAGCCCACGGACAGGAAGTCCACCTGCCGCGCCAGTTCCTTGGCCTGGTACACCGCCGCCGGGATTTCGATCATCACGCCAATCGGCGGCATCGGTACGTCGGCGCCTTCGTCGCGCACTTCGCCCCAGGCACGGTGGATCAGGTGCAAGGCTTCTTCCAGCTCATGGGTGCCGGAGATCATCGGCAGCAGGATGCGCAGGTTGTTCAGGCCTTCGCTGGCCTTGAGCATGGCACGGGTCTGCACCAGGAAGATTTCAGGGTGGTCGAGGGTAACGCGAATACCGCGCCAGCCGAGGAAGGGGTTGTCTTCCTTGATCGGGAAATACGACAGTGACTTGTCGCCGCCGATGTCCAGGCTGCGCATGGTCACCGGCAAGGGGTGGAAGGCGGACAGTTGCTCGCGATAAATCGCCAGCTGCTCCTTCTCACTCGGGAAACGCTGGTTGATCATGAACGGCACTTCGGTGCGGTACAGCCCCACGCCTTCGGCGCCGCGCTGTTGCGCGCGGGCCACATCGGCCAGCAGGCCGGTGTTGACCAGCAGCGGTACACGGTGGCCGTCGAGGGTCACGCACGGCAGTTCGCGCAAGGAATCGAGCCCGAGCGCCAGTTGCTTCTCTTCTTCCACCACCTCGGCGTATTGCTTGCGCAGGACTTCGCTGGGGTTGGTAAACACCTCGCCGCGATGCCCATCGACAATCATGTCGATGCCATCGACCTTGGAGTACGGCAGGTCCACCAGGCCCATCACCGTCGGAATGCCCATGGCCCGGGCCAGGATCGCGACGTGGGAGTTACCCGAACCGAGGACCGAGACCAGGCCCACCAACTTGCCTTCAGGCACTTCGCCGAGCATGGTGGCGGTCAGTTCTTCACTGATCAGGATGGTGTTGTCGGGATAGACCAGGTTGGTGGTGCGGTCTTCCTGCAGGTAGGCCAGCAGACGGCGGCCGAGGTCACGCACATCCGAGGCCCGCTCGCGCAGGTAGGCGTCGTCCATCAATTCGAAACGGTTGACGTGATCGGTGACCACCTGGCGCAGCGCGCCCTGGGCCCACTGGCCGGTCTTGATCACGGTCTTGACTTCGTTCCCGAGGGACGCGTCGTCGAGCATCATCTGGTACACGTCGAACAGCGCGCGCTCTTCGGGGCGCAGCTGGGTGGCCAGCTTGGTCGACAGGTTGCGCATGTCGGCGCGCACGCCTTCCAGGGCCGTCTTGAACAGTTTGATTTCAGCGTCGATGTCGTCGACGTGTTTGTCCGGCACCACATCGAGGTCGGCCGGCGGCAACATGACCACGGCAGTACCGACCGCCGCCCCCGGTGAACCCGGTACACCGACGAACTTGGCTTCCTGGATCCCCTTGCCCTGGCCGCCCAGGCCGCGAATCGAGCCAGTGGCTTCGGCGTGGGCGATAACCCCGGCGAGCTGCGCGCTCATGGTCACGAGGAAGGCTTCTTCGCCCTCGTCGAACTGGCGACGTTCTTTTTGCTGGATGACCAATACGCCGACGACGCGGCGGTGGTGAATGATCGGTGCGCCGAGGAACGAGGCGTAGCGCTCTTCGCCGGTTTCGGCAAAGTAGCGATAACGCGGGTGATCGGCCGCGTTTTCAAGGTTCAGGGGTTCTTCACGCGTCCCCACCAAGCCCACCAGACCTTCATTGGGCGCCATGCTGACCTTGCCGATGGAGCGCTTGTTCAAGCCCTCGGTGGCCATCAGCACAAAACGGTTGGTCTCTGGGTCCAGCAGGTAAACCGAGCAGACCTGGCTGCCCATGGCTTCCTTGACGCGCAACACAATAATCCCCAACGCCGCCTTGAGATCCTTGGCGGAGTTAACTTCCTGGACGATCTTGCGCAGCGTATTGAGCATGGCTCGGGGTCGAACTCCGTCGTCAGTCGCGCGCTAAAAGGCGCGGGGCAAGCTCTTTGAGAGCGCGACGATAAACCTCGCGCTTGAATGTCACCACCTGGCCCAACGGGTACCAATAACTGACCCAACGCCAGCCATCGAACTCCGGTTTACCGGTCAAATCCATCCGCACCCGCTGCTCGTTGGAGATCAGGCGCAGGAGAAACCATTTCTGCTTCTGGCCGATGCACAGCGGTTGGCTGTGGGTACGCACCAGGCGTTGCGGCAAACGATAGCGCAACCAGCCCCGGGTACAGGCCAAAATCTGCACATCTTCACGCTCAAGGCCGACTTCTTCGTTCAACTCACGGTACAAGGCGTCTTCAGGGGTTTCGTCGGGGTTGATTCCGCCTTGAGGAAACTGCCAGGCATCTTGGTTGATTCGGCGAGCCCATAGCACCTGTCCGGCATCATTCGTAAGAATAATCCCGACATTAGGACGGAAACCATCGGGGTCGATCACGGCAACAACCTCGCAAACGCATGTCGCCGCATTGTTCCACAAAGGTTGTTCCAGCGGCAACGAGGCTTCTTACCTTATGTGCACTCTTGTGAAAAGACCGTATTCTGGACGCCTTTTTACAGACTTTTCAGCGAGTAACTGCAATGCGCCTGGCTTTATTCGACTTGGACAACACCCTTCTCGGCGGTGACAGCGACCACGCCTGGGGCGATTACCTCTGCGAACGGGGGATTCTCGACGCGGTCGCCTACAAAGCCCGCAACGACGAGTTCTACCAGGACTACCTGGCCGGCAAGCTGGACAACGCCGCCTACCTGAACTTCTGCCTGGAAATCCTCGGCCGCACCGAGATGGCCCAGTTGGACGAATGGCATAACGACTATATGCGCGACTGCATCGAGCCGATCATGCTGCCCCTGGCCGCTGAACTGCTGGCCAAGCACCGCGCCGCTGGCGACAAGCTGGTGATCATCACCGCCACCAACCGTTTCGTCACCGCGCCAATTGCCGCACGCCTGGGCGTCGAGACGCTGATCGCCACCGAGTGCGAGATGGAAAATGGCCGCTACACCGGGCGCAGCACTGATGTGCCGTGCTTCCGTGAAGGCAAGGTGACGCGCTTGAATCGGTGGTTGGAAGAGACGGGGTACAGCCTGGAAGACAGTTACTTCTACAGCGACTCGATGAATGACCTGCCGCTGTTGGAGCAGGTGACGCATCCGGTGGCGGTGGATCCGGATCCGAATCTGCGCGCTGAAGCCGAGAAGCGGGGTTGGCCGGTGATTACGCTGCGTAGCTGATGGCCCTATCGGGGGCAAGCCCCCTCCCACATTTAACCGAGTACATCCTTTGGAATGCGGTCGAGTGTGGGAGGGGGCTTGCCCCGGTACAAACCGGGGACATCGTTTACATTTCTAACCGGGGACATGGTTTACAGGCTAATACGCATGATCAGGAGGTAACTGATCATGCCCTGGAACCAAGAGTCCCCCATGAATCAAAGAATCAAGCTGGTAGCTGATTGGCTTTCTGGCAACTTCACCAAAAGCCAGTTGGCACGCCGCTTTGACGTTAGCCGACCTACCGTCGATAAGTGGATTGCCCGGCACGACGGCGACTTGAGGTCTTTATCCGAACTGTCCCGGCGACCTCACAACAGCCCAAATAAAACCGACGACGAGATTTTGGCCCGTGTAGTCG